>JAFGCP010000128.1 GCA_016932595.1 Deltaproteobacteria bacterium | reverse complement strand
GGACGGACAAAGAACCTGTGTAACCTGCCAAACCTTTTTATGCCGGACACGCTTCGCTTTGTGCCGGCCTACACATTCAACTCGCGTGAGGTTCGTGTCCGGCTTGTGATCCCTTTTCAATGGGAAGCTGTACTTGGAATACATTTTTCAGGGTAGCAACAGGGTAGCACAACAAAAAAGCACTTAACTCAAAAGCGAGCTAAGTGCTTGCATTTTCTGGCGCGCCCGGAGGGATTCGAACCCCCACCATTCGGATTCGAAGTCCGACGCTCTATCCATTGAACTACGGGCGCCAAAAGTGCTCTGTACTATGCCTGTTTTGCCGGAGCTTTTCAACACTATTTTCTGCAAAAAAATTCATCTCATCGCAGCTCGGGCGGTATTTTTGCGCAGGGTATGGGCTCTGTCTTATGCCGGTTTGCCCGGTTGAATTTCCGGTAAATGGCAAGAACAGCCCGTTCCCGCGGGCTGAGCTTTTTTTCATCCTGCTGCGACTCTTCAAACAGCATGGCCTTTTCAAGCTCGGGATAGGTTGCGCCGATCTGGCTTTCATCCGTGCGGTTATCAGGCCACAGGCCGTCGGTTGAAGGGCAGGTCAGAATGGATTCAGCAATGCCCAGGGCGCGGCCCAGTTCATACACCTCGGTTTTCATAAGGTCGGCAATGGGCGAAATATCAACCCCGCCATCGCCGTATTTGGTGAAAAACCCGATGCCGAAATCCTCAACCCTGTTGCCCGTTCCGGCAACCAGCAGCCGGTTGTGGGAGGCCTGCGCATACAGCGTGAGCATCCGAAGCCGCGCCCGGGTATTTGCCATGGTGAGCCCGTCCTGAATATCGGCGGGAAAGGTCTGCTCAATTGATTGAAAAACCCGCGTCAGGTCAACCGTCACGCCCCGAACAGACGCATACTGCCGCTCGCAGGCTTGTATGTGCTGCGCTGCGCGGTCGAACTGATCGCGCGCCTGGTAGATGGGCATGTTCACAAGCATTGTCTGCCTGCGGGTTTTTGCACACAGAGCAGAGGTGACCGCCGAGTCAATGCCGCCTGAGACACCAACGACAAAGCCGTTCATGCAGGCGCTGTCGCAATAATCAGCGAGCCAGCTGACAAGATAGTCTATGACCAGGGCTGTTTGCATGAATGTGTAACCTCGAAATAAAGCAGTACTGTTTCAATATTTAGCCACGAAACAGCGCCTTTTGCAACAGGTAAAGAGGTCTGCCTGCGGGAAATCGGCCGCAGGCGAGTATATAAAATAATGCGCGCTTCGACTCGGCAGTAAAACAATTTCATGCGCTGCCCGATAAAATAAATTGCAAAATAAAAATGTAGTGCTAGAGTTACCGGGTTTATGATGGGTGTTGCAGTGAATACCATATATAGTAAGAAGGAGGTTCGACCTGCATGAAAGCTACACGAAGAACATGGCCCGCTGCGTTTGCGTTTCTGGCATTGTTATGCTTCTGCCTTTCTCCGGCACAGGCAGCAGATACGGCTGCGCCGCAGCCAAAGATTCAATTTGCTCAATTAGTTCATGATTTCGGGAAATCGGCGCCCAACATGGATTTGAAGCATTCCTTTACGTTCAAAAATACCGGCAAGGCCCTGCTGATCATTGAAAATGTCAAGGCCGGCTGAGGCTGCGCCGCGGCTTTGGCCTCGGCCAAAGAAATTCCCCCGGGCGGGGAAGGGAAAATCGATGTCACCTTCAAGACGGGTTCAGGCTCAGGCGGCAAGCGGGAAAAACACATTACCGTTACCTGCAACGACCCGGAGAAAAAATCGGTGGGTTTGACCGTAAAAACAGAGGTTGTTGAGACTTTAGGTATTACGCCAATCCGCATCAGCTTTAATCAGGTCAAGAGAGGCCAGGAGCATGTGCGTTTTGCCTCGGTGTCCGGTGAAGATAAAGATGCAGTAAAACTCACCGGCTTCGAGTCGTCAAACCCCAATATAAAAGCGGAAATAAACCCAAAGGGCTTTGACGGTGACACATATCAGCAGATAAAGATTATACTGATGCCGACCATGAAGACCGGACGGTTTTTTGAGCGGGTCAAGATTCGTACCGACCATAAAACCATCAAGGACATTCAACTTAATGTTATCGGTTCTGTCGTCGGAGATGTAACCGTCGCGCCCAATCAAGTGCATTTCGGACTGTTCCGGAAAGACAAAAAGCCTTCTGAGCGCTTTCTGACTATCAGGTCTGTCGGCGAGGTGACGTTTAAAATAATCGAAGTGACATCGTCCATCCCGGAAGTCACCACCAGCCTGGAAACCGTTGTTGCGGGAAAAGAGTACAGGCTGCGTTCGGCCCTCAATGATAGTTTTGCCGGTAGCTCACTGAACGGTAAGCTTACGATAAAGACGGATTTGATGAATGACGGCATCATTGAAATTCCCATCGCAGGCCGTGTGCTGCCGCCTGCCGCGCAGCAGGGAGCGCCCGCCATTATGCCTTCGGCAGGCAAGCCTGCGGGCGGGATACAGCCTGCGGCGCCTGCGCCTCCCCGGTAAGTACATGTTTTACAGCATAGAGCATTGCAGGCAAGCCGGGCAGAAGCCCGGCTTGTTTTTTTCTGGTGCATTTTTAATATTTAGCCTTGACAAAACTGAAACGAATGCTAAAATGAATTTGAATTCATATTCAAAAAGTTACTTTTACAGGGATAGTCATGCTCTATGGAAGACGGTAAAAAGGCCCTTATTTTAGAGTCTGCAACAAGAATTTTTGCTGAAAAAGGCTATCAGTACGCCACAATTTCAGATATTGCGCAAGCAGCAGGCATTTCAACCGGCCTCATCTATTCATATTTTAAAAACAAGCTCGATGTGCTGCTGTCAATTATCCTGCACTTTCTGCAGACGCTCAACTCCAGCAACCAGGAACAGGTAGCCGCTGCACAGGGCCCGCTCGCCAGCCTTCATGCCGTGCTGCATAATTTCGAAAAAATGCTTTTTCGCGATAAAGAGTCATTGCATACGGTGAAGGTTCTCAATGAAGCCCTGCCGCACCTGGTGATGATTAAAGAAGAAAATCTGCAGGAGAAGCGCCGTGAAATCATCGCGGAAAATAAAAAGCTTTTGGAAACTTTTGACACTATTATATGCCAGGGCCAGAAGGAAAAGATTTTTGACGAAAAATTAAACCCGGCCGTCATGCGGCAGGTACTCTGCGGCGCAATCGAGCGGCTGCATTACGGGCTGTTTTACAGCTCCTACAGCGACCAGAGCATCGGCTACAATGAAACCGATGCGCATCAGTCGATCGTGCGGCTGATTGAAAAATTTATCTGCAAATAACAGACGGGGCGCAGAGCCCCGTTTTTTTGTACGCGACCAATGACAATGAATTCAAATTCAATGGCTGGCTTAAGTGAACCATAAGCTAAAAAAGTAAACTTAAGAATGAGGTGGCCCATGAAGCAGTCGAAAGAGTCATTGCAGAAGAAACTCGCAGATCTTGAAAAGCCCTATGTTGCATTCCTTTGCGAACAGTTTGCCGGATGGCGCGGCTTTGCCGATGCGACACAGCGTTTGATCGAAGGCAAAGAGGTGAGCCCGAAAGAGTGCCCCGAGTCTTACCTGCATGAATTCAGAATGCTTAAGGAAGTTCTTGCCATGGATGCAACAGGCTCCTTTGACTGGAACAATCCCGTGCTGCGGGAAAGCTTTGCCCATATGGCGGCCTCGCCGTTTTACCGGCTATGGGGGAAAACGATAGCACAAACAGCGCTGAGGCTTGCAAAAGAAGCTGGAATTGAAACGCTTGTCGAGATCGGCGCAGGCCGGGGGCATATGACCGGGATCATGCTGGATCACATGAAAGCGGACGGGTGCAGTCTGCCGCTGGTCGTAACCGATGCTGCTCCCGCAGTTCTTGAACCCCTCAAGAAGCTTGCCGCTGATCATCCTCAAAACCCCATGCGCACTCTGCAATGGGATATCACCCAGCCCCCGCCACAGGCGCTGCTTGATGCCGTCCGGCGGCCCTGCCTGATTTATGAGCGCGCATCCATCATGTATTCAAACATCCCGGCCATAGAAAACCTGGCATCCGTTGCCGATATCGTGGTCTTCGGCGATATGTTCAACTACACGGGGGATTTATACGCCTACGACTCTATTTCTGAAAAAATCGGCGGCAAGCCGCTTTTTTACTCTCAAATTCGCCCCCTTATGGAGAAACATTTCTCCGGCCACTTCTTTTTCGACCTGCGAGCGCAGGAGGCGCTGGGATACCCGAGCACCACGATTCTTATCGGGTGGCGTTAATGGCAAAAAAAACCATTATTTGAAAAGGGGCATAAATGGAAAAAGCACAAAAACTATCGATTGAAGAGCTTAAAAACATACCGGAAACACTGCTCTATCCGCTCAAGGCCCGCTATATAGAAACAAAGAAAAAAGATGGTGTGATCAGCGACCCGCTCTCGGTGAAGATTCTTGACGCGCTGCACTATGATTCCTCACAGACTAAGATTACTATCATGCCGCAACTCGGGATGTGCCTGCGTACGATTATTTTTGATCAGCAGGTGAACCGGTTCCTCGCCAAAAACCCGGACGGTGTTGTGGTCAATATTGCCTGCGGCCTTGACACCCGTTTTCCGCGGGTTGATAACGGGAAAGTGCGCTGGTTTGACCTGGACCTGCCCGAGGCCATCGCCGTTCGGCGGCATTTTTTCCAGGAAACCGACCGGCACCGCTTTGTGGCAAAATCAGCTCTTGATCCGTCGTGGGCCGATGAGATTCCTAAGGATAAAAAGGCGCTTTTCCTTATCGAGGGGCTGTCGATGTACTTCTCCGAAGAGGAAAACAGGGCCATGCTGAAAATCATCAGGGACAATTTCACCGGCTCTGAATGCCTGATCGAAATCCTTGCGGGATGGTTTGTCAAGATGACGGCGAAATCAGCCAGCAAGAAAACCTATGATGATCCGCTGGAAAATAAAATCAAAGATATGGTGAAATGGGGCGTCGACAGTGGCCGGGAACTCGACGGCTGGTTTGCGGAAATGAACTTTATTGAAGAGTTTTTCGTAACAAAACAGCGCCCTGACGCCTTTCCGTTCTGGTTCAGAATCTGCTGCTTCCTTTTGCCTGCGGTATCGCGGGTAAACAAGGTTGTGCATCTGCGTTTTGCGTGAAATTTTTTTGATAGAAAGGTTTGAGGATTTATACTAGTCTACAGGCTGCATTGAATGACAGAAATGGAGAGCGCAGATGAGCAGATACTGGAGCAGGCTTGCGGCAACGATTAAGCCCTATGTGCCGGGCGAGCAGCCGAAAGACAAAAAATATATTAAGCTCAATACCAATGAGAACCCCTATCCGCCCTCACCGCGCGTAATTGAGGCCATTAAGGCTGCTGCTGATGACAGCCTGCGCCTGTACCCGGACCCGACCTGCAGCTCGCTGCGGCAAACAATAGCACAATATTTTGGCCTCGCCGGCAACCAGGTGTTTGTGGGCAACGGCTCGGATGAGCTGCTTGCCTTCTGCTTCCCGGCATTTTTCAACCCGGAAGGCCTGCCGATTCTGTTTGCCGACATCACCTACAGCTTCTATCCCGTGTACTGCAGGTTTTTCGGCATTCCCTTCGAGACCCCAGCCCTTGATGATGAATTTCGCATGCCGGTTGAAGCTTTTTTCAAAACCAATGGCGGCATACTGATCGCAAACCCCAATGCGCCCACAGGGCGATTTCTCGATTTGCCGGCAATCGAATCCATTCTGCAGCGCAATCCCGACAGCGTGGTTATCCTGGATGAAGCCTATGTTGATTTCGGCGGCGAGTCCGCGGTCGGCCTTATAAAGAAGTATGACAACCTGCTGGTCGTTCAGACGCTGTCAAAATCCCGCTCGCTTGCGGGGCTGCGCATGGGGTTTGCGCTGGGGCATGCAGACTTGATTGAAGGACTCTGCCGCGTGAAGGATTCAATAAACTCCTATACTCTTGACAGACTGGCCCTTGCAGGGGCGCAGGCTGCCATGGAAGACGAAGCCTATTTTCGGGAGACGACGGCCGGCATCATCAAAACCCGGGAAGCAACAGCCAAAAGGCTTGAGGCTCTGGGATTCAGGGTGATTCCATCAACAGCAAATTTTATTTTCATAGCCCATCCTGTGCAGTCCGCTGAAACGCTCTTCACAAAACTGCGTGAGGGCGGCGTGCTGGTGCGCTATTTCAAGCTCCCCCGCATCGACAACTGGCTGCGCGTGAGCATCGGCACGGATGCCGAGATGGACAGGTTCCTCAGTGTGTTAGGATCGATTGTTCGACAGTAGCGGATTAAATTCCGATGAGGCCGGATAGTGCAGCTGCATCCTTTAAAGGTATATAAGCAGGATTTATCTGTTAAAAACCCGGTAAACAGCTTGAAGAATGAGCACAACCTTACTTCATTTAAAGCAGCGTTGCTACGGCCATGCCAAAGACCATAAAGTACGATAGATGTTTTTGGATCGCGATATCCTGCGCATGCCTCGTGTTCGGCCTGCTTGTGGTTCCCAATTATGACGACGGCAATTATTTTTACCAGTTTTATAATACCATAGGCCTGCGCAATCCCTTTTACAGTGACTTTTACGGCCAGTATTTTCACTTCATGAAGCCGACAATGCTGCTGTATGCACTCCTGCTTTCCGGCGCAGACGCTCTCAGCTATCGCATCCTTGCCCTGGTTCAAAGCGCAGAAATTCTGCTGTGTATACGCCTTGTCTATCTCTGTGCGCGGCGCTATGCCTCAAAAGAAGCGGCTCAGGCAGGGGCATGTGTCTTTTTGTATCTGCTGGTTGCTCAGTGGGCTCTCTCTCCCCTGCGGCCGGAAACCACGGTTGTGCTCTGCTGCCTGGCAACGTTCCTGCTTTGCGAACGCTTTCAGGAAACCCGCTCCACAGCCAATCTGATCGGCGCCAGCGCCATAGCGTTTTTAGTGGCACTGCCCATGCATACCTGCGGGGCGATTCCCTGCATCTATCTGGTGCTGTTTGCTCTGGCGAATGTGCAGCAGTTTTCGCGGAAATTACTGTTTGTATTCGTTGCGTTTTCCTGCATTTTTGCCATTGCAGGCGCCGGGATTCTGATATATCCGGGCATTGCAAGTTTTGCAGAATCGCTGGCGCTGTTCAGCCTTGACGGCAACAGGTTCAGCGGGCTGCGCGGTGAGTATTTCAGGGGCAGAAACTTTATTCGCAACCCTGTATTTTCTCCGCTGCTATTATTCATTTTCTCCGTCTGTACGGTCAGCCTCATCTGCACATATAAACACATCAGGCTCAAGAGCCTGAAGCAGTACCTCAACATTTCCCTGTTTCTGGGGGCTGTTGTTATAGGGCTTGGCGTGCTGCCGTCGGCGACCTGGGAAGTATATATGGTATATTATTATCCGCCTCTTGTTATGGGCTTTGCAATAGCATTCGATTTATTTGTGCGCCGCGGTGGCAACCTCATGCTTCTTCGGTCTGCGCTGGTACTTACAGCAGTTCTGGCGTTCTGGTGCAGCTACGGCACAATGCCAAAACTGTATGCTGCGCTGTGCGCGGGCGGATTTTGTCTTGCTGCAGTTTTTGTACAGCGCATGCCCGTAGCGCGGCTGTCAGTGTTGATTGTCGTCCCGATGCTGCTCTACCAGTCCGTGGTAATGGTGTCGACGAAGATTATATTCGACCGGGCAGAGCAAAAAATCAGGGAGACAAGGGATGTTGTGCTGGGCGGCGCCTTGTTTGTTTTTTCCGGGGGGAATGTCTTTTCGGTCAATAGCAGCTGGTGCGGTGCAAAAACACATATCATCGCCAGCGCCGAGGGCCCCATTATCGCGTTCAATTCCGTTGCCGAAGAGAGGGCGGAGCAGATAAGCACGCATCCTCTTGTCAGGTTTTTCGGGCCTGATGATCATCAGCATCAGAAGCCCGTTTGGACTTCCCCCATGCCCCTCGGCCCCACCTTTTACGGGCTGTGCAATGATTTTAGCAACACAACGGCTTTTCTTGAAAGCCAGAACCCGCCCCTGCGGTATGCGGTGGTCAAAAAGACCGCTCTTTCAAGCAAGGGGCTTGACACCTATGCCAACATTATCGTGCGGGGGCTGATGTTCATGGAATACAGCTATCAGCGGTCTACGCCATAGCAATCCTGCCCGCCAGCGACGGCCCGCGGGGAATATCCTCACAGCCAAGCTCCATAACCCGGCAGGCCTCCGCGACAACTCGAATGGCATTGTTGCAGCTGCGCTCGTCAGGATATATATGGGGCATGCCCGCCAGATACATGTTTTTAATCGGTGATGTGCATCGCGGTATTTTTTTTGAGAAATTCAGACCGCAGACATTTGCGGCTGTTCGCGTCTTGAATACGAACACCTCCTCCATGCCTGCATCATTTAATAGGGGATTAAGCCTGCGCAGCGCGGCGAGCATCTGGCCCTTGATTGCGGCTTCATCCTGCGATGCGATTTCTTCATGGGCCGCAAAATAACGAGACAGATAGACAATGTGCTTATTTTGATACGTGGCAGGATCGATAAAGTTGGTATGCTCGATAACCCCGCCGAACGGAAATCCCGCATCGGCAATATTCAGCCAGTAAATATGGCTTAAGGGTCGCTTCAGCACAAGCACTACGCAGACGGCGCCGAAATATTCAACTTCCCTGAGCCGGCCTGCAAACGCTGTGTCAACAGGTTCAACCAGCGGATGGATGGCGGAGGTTGGAATCGTAAAAAGAAATTTTTGAGCTGCAAAGCGGCGGTCGCCCGAATGCACGGCCGTCAGTTGGCCGGCCTGCACTTCCAGTTTTTGGGCGGGCATGTTGGCGTACAGGGATACCCCCATAGCCGCCAGACGGTTCACCAATGCTGTGCACAGCACATCAAGGGATCCCTTGAGATACCCCAGACGCTGCTGCCCGCCATCATTGGAATTAACCCTTTGCCTCAGGCGGCCGATCATCCAGGCCGCCGGAACCTGGTCGGAATATGAACCGAATTTGATTTTGAGCATGGGGGCCCAGATCGCATCTGTGCTCTGCCTGCCTGCGTACCGGTAGAACCAGTCCACAGCGGGCACGCCTTCCCAGTTCTCCCAGCGCAGGCACTTGCACATCAGCAAACTGGTTGCGCCAAATCTGATGCGGTCCCACAGAGGAATGGCATTAAAGGCCAGCAGGTCGAGCGGGCCATTAAAATCAAATATTTTACCATTGCGAAATATGCCCATGGTGCTGGGGCAATAAAAGACTTCATCCCGCAAGCCAAGCTCTTTGAGCAGCCAGTGAAGCTCAAGATCGTGGGTGAAAAAATGGTGGTAAAAGCACTCGAGCGCCGTTCCGGCAACAGGGGCGGTGCGCATCAGGCCTCCAAAGCGGCCGCCTGCCTCGATAAGCGTGACTTTGTGGTTGGCTTTGGCAGCCAGATATGCGGCCGTCAGGCCGGTGATGCCTCCGCCGACAATCAGAAGATCGGTTGGTTTTTCTTGCAGTGTTTCCAAAGTCAACCTTACCAATGAGTAAGCCCGGCACGCCGCTTTATCGCACGGTTAGTGCTTCATATTCTTGACGGTTCTGCTGGTAACTTCGAGTCCCAGGCCTTCCTGAATGACCCAGGAAGGACGCTGTTTCACCTCATCATAAATTCTGCCGATGTATTCCCCCAGGATGCCAAGGCAGATCAGTTGAACGCCGCCTAAAAAAAGCATGGCAATCACAATCGTGGCAAAGCCGGGAACCGGAGCCAGGCCGATTTTGGCGAACTGGTCGGCGAATATGCGCTGTAAAAAGGTGAATACCGCCCCCGCCAGGGCTATAACCGACGTCAGCAGCCCGAGCTTGGTCGCCAGGCGCAGCGGTGAGGCTGAAAAGCTGAAAATGCCATCGATGGCAAGCTGCACGAGTTTGGCAAATGAGTATTTCGGCGCTCCGCCGGCCCGGGCATGCCGCTCATAGGCAAGACCTGTTTGCCGAAAGCCGCTCCAGGCGCGCAAGCCGCGTACAAAACGGTTTTCTTCGGGCATGGCATTGATCACCTGAAGAACCTTGCGGTCTATCAAGGCAAAATCGCCGGAGTCCTCGGGAATTACTGTTTCGCTGGCGCCGGAAAGAATACGGTAAAACAATTTGTAGCAGAAGCGTTTAAAAATATTCTCTTTTCTTTTCTGCCGAATCGCAAAGACTACATCATAACCCTCTTTCCATTTATCGATAAAGCGGTGCAGCTCTTCCGGAGGGTCCTGCAGGTCGGCGTCAATCACGATGACGGCATCCCCGGCTGCATAGTAGAGGCCGGCCGAGACCGCCGTCTGATGGCCGAAATTTCTCGAAAAACGCAGGGCCTTCCACCTGCTGTCTTTCTTATGGATCATGGCCAGTTGTCTCCAGAAAGCTTCCTGCGATCCATCATCAACGACGATGACCTCAAAGGGCTCGCCCCACTTTTCAGCGGCCCGTGTCAGGCGATCATACAGCTCGTCAAGGACCTCAAGTTCGTTGTAACACGGCACGACAATGCTGATCATTTTAGAACCCCCTGTGTGGCCGATTCCTCTTTAACCCTTGTCTGGCTTTTCGTATAAAAATTGAAAATGGTATTCTTGATCGGAGCAGGCATGCGATGGGGTGCTATCAACCTCATATAATTCTTAGGGCATACTGCCTCTACAGAGCGGTAAGAGAAATATGCATAGCTTAAAATAATCAAACAATCCTTCTCATTCGTTTGGCAACTTCTTTATATCCGAGGGCAGACCATGCTGCATATGCAGGTGTCGCCTGTGTGTTTACATTAAGCTCGACATAGGTTACCTTTTTCTTTTTAAACCACCCGAGTAACGCCTCATGAAGATTTGAGCCAATTCCTTTTTTGCGTTTTTGAGGAATAATGAATATATTTGAAAGGTAGCCTGTTTTTTTAAGGGAGTATATGGGCGGACGCTCTTCTATCCAACCCGAAACATACCCGATTATTTCATCTTTTTCTTCTGCAATAAAAAACCCTATCGATTTATTTTGGAGCATTTTTTTTGCCCATTGCGTCCACTGCTTTGTTGCATGCCGGGTTACTTCATAAAATACCCTATCATAAAGTTGAGCATGCTCTTGGATGAATTCTTTGTGTAGTTTACTTAGAGCAGAAATATCTTTTTCTTCAGCTTTGCGGATTTTCATAATTTTCTTCAATAAGAAGGTGAGTCGAATTTTTTGTAATCCTTTATGCAAGAAAGTTTTTGTATAAAGAACGTATAATGAGAAACTTGCTTTAATGCGAGACTTCCGCAGGCCCTTTCGGCGTTATTAAACAACAGTAAAGAATTTTTCATACAGCGTCTCGGGCAATAATTTCATTTTGCAGCAGGCCTTTATGGGCAATCGCAATTTGCTGAATACAGAATAATAGGTGGAATAATCGAGAAAGGTTTTTGGCGGCGACTTCAAAATATCTTGTAGCTCTTCAGTGGAAAATCCAAGTCGCTGCCTGCAATAATCAATATCCTTCTGGCTGACAGGGGTCGAATCATCTGCCTGAATCTTTTCTAAAGCTGCTTCGCGAGTCATCTCTTTTGAGCGCACAAGGGCTGCAAGAGCAATCAGTCCCGGATCACGCCCACCGAACTTTTGTTTTTCTACATAACCGCCAAATGGCTTATAGCTGCAATCAAAATGAATTTTGCCGCCATATTCCCAATCAAGTTCTTTTTCCATTATAGCCTTGATGCTTTGATTGTTATATTCAATGTATAATGGCAATTGAATGGTTTTAATCCCCTTCACCACGATATATTTGAACAAATCCGGCATGGTCAGCTTGTTGAAATTTTTTGTCGCAGAAGTCAGTTGCCCAAATTTTTTTATGATATCGTTAAAATAAGCGCCATCAAGATAATGCCATCGAAGCGGGTTAATGCCTTCCGTTCTAAAGGATGTCCCTAACATAATATATTTAATATTATATTTAGCAGCAACTTTATAGGCACCGGAAGCAATCCCCACCTCGCACGGCAAACATGTTTCCGGTATAGAGGCCTGTAAACAAGCTCGATGGAACATTTTTATATCTTCCCATGGAAACTCTACTTTTTCGAGGTCAACATCTAATTTCCGTATGGCTTTTTCTATATTTTTTTTAGCTATAGCTGTACACCAGCCGTTATCATAATGAAAAGCCAGCGGTCGTAACCCTAATCGCTTAGCCGTGTATAAGCAATACGTGCTGTCGACGCCGCCACTCAGGCCTACAACACAGTCATATTTATTGTTTTTCCCTGAAATTTTTATTTTATTTAATAGGGTTTCAAATTTTTTTTTGTTTTGTGAATTGAGGGTGTACAGCTTATCAAGCTTATCATGTAATGCACAATGACTGCATATCCCCTGCTGATCGAAGGTAATGCCAGGAACTCGTGAATCCAAAACGCATCGATTGCATAGTTGCTTTTTTATCATATATTTCAAACCTTTTGTTATGAATGATATAAATTATTTTACTATACGTCTGTAGAAATAGCAAGAAGCCATAGGGCACTAACACCAACCCGGAGTCACATATAAAAGATGTGAATGTCCGGTAAGCCAGGTTAAAAGAATTGCTCTGTTTAGGTTAAATTTGTTGTCAAATAAGTATGGGTATATTAACATGTAATAAATTTGAACTGAACTTAAAGCATTTTTATATCGAACCCCATGAAAACATTTTCTATTGTTGTCCCCATATATTTCAATGAGTTGAACATACCTCATTTGATCCCCCGGCTACAAGCATTACAGGAGAAGCTCCCGGATTATAATCTTGAATTCGTTTTTGTAGACGACGGTTCAGGAGATGACTCATACGCGCTGCTTGTTGAGGAACAGAAAAAGGATAAAAGAATAAGAGTAATTAAACTCAGTCGAAATTTTGGCGCTATGTCTGCCATTCAGGCCGGCCTGCAGTATGTAACCGGTGATTGCGCGGGCATTATTACTGCAGACCTTCAGGAGCCGCCGGAGCTGTTTCTGGAAATGCTGGCAAAGTGGGAGCAGGGAAACAAGGTAGTTATGGCCTTTCGAGAAGGCAGACAGGAATCGAAGTTCCAAAGTTTTTTTTCGAATACGTATTATTTTTTATTAGATGCTTTTGCTCTGAAAGGGTATCCGAAGGGCGGCTTTGACCTGGTTCTTGTTGACCGGCAAATAGTGAATGAGCTGCAGCAGATTTCGGAAAAAAATACCAATATTATGAGTCTTATTTTTTGGCTGGGGCATGACCGAAGTTCCATATCATATATACGTCAAAAAAGAGAATTCGGAACATCGCGCTGGACCCTTTCTAAAAAAATAAAGCTTGTTATCGACTCATTTGTCAACTTTTCTTATATACCCATCAGGTTTATTTCATTGGTCGGATTTATTACCGCACTGCTGAGCTTTAGCTATGGTATTTTTATATTTTTTTTATGGTTTTCTGCCAAGGGGATGCCGGTGCGGGGCTGGACATCCATTATCGCAATCATCACGTTCCTGCTTGGCCTTATCATGATTATGCTTGGCATAATCGGTGAATATTTATGGCGCATTCTTGATGAAACCAGGAAGCGGCCCAGCTATATTGTTGATAAAGTTATTGAGGGATAACCCCTCAATTTGCCGCCAGCGCAGCACCCGCATGGTACTGCAGGGCGCGCCAAACAAAAGAAGGGGCTTGAAACATTGAAACAGTCCGGCAGAATGCTTGATGAGGTGCGTGTTGTTTCGCTGCCGTCGGTTGTCGATGCGCGTGGTGTGCTCACCGCAATAGAAGGCACCCGTGACATACCGTTTGAAATGAAGCGGGTTTTTTATATGCACCATATTAAAAGCGACCGGGGGGGGCACGCCCACCGCGACACGGACCAGATAGTCATAGCCGCTTCCGGTTCATTTACCATGGAGCTTTTTGACGGAAAAGAGTACAAGAGCTTTGCTATGAATGACCCGGCCAAAGGGGTCTATATTCCTCGTATGATATTTATCAGGATGTTTGATTTCACTCATGACAGCGTCTGTCTTGTAATTGCAAACACCTATTATGACATAACACGCTCGTTTCGGACACAAGAAGCGTACCTGGATTTTTTAAATCAGTAACTCAAAGCACCTCTATGCGCACCGCTCAGCTACACCATACGTTTATAGTGTCGGCATTAACGACAAACGGCGCCTTTTTTACAGAAGACCAATTTTTAACATGGTTTCATGCCAAGTCTATAAACGGCTCCTATACCGTTAAGCAAATCCCTTTTTCAGAGCTTCAGAACTGGCATTTTAACCCGGACACGGGTGATTTAGCCCACGACTCAGGCAAATTTTTTACCGTTCATGGCCTTTCCATAAAAACCAACTACCCGAAAGATCTGTACTGGGAACAGCCTATAATATATCAGCCGGAAATCGGCATCCTGGGAATACTTACAAAAACATTCGATGGCATCCCGCATTTTCTTATGCAGGCGAAAATGGAGCCGGGCAATATCAATATGGTTCAGCTGTCACCGACGCTTCAGGCAACCAAAAGCAATTATACGCAGATTCACAAGGGAAAGCTGCCGCTGTATTTTGAATATTTTAAGGACAGGGCCAGGGGAAAAATCATCATTGATCAGCTGCAGTCAGAGCAGGGCGCCCGGTATTTTAACAAGAGAAACCGGAATATGATTGTGGCCATTGAAGATGATATAGAGGTGCATGAGGATTTCTGCTGGCTGACCCTTGGCCAGATAAAAAAACTTTTGTGCTACGACAATCTGGTCAATATGGATTCGCGGACCGTTCTGGCCGGCATTCAGTTTTTTGATTGGGAAAATCTGGGCGCTGTCAGTCATGTAATCGATGGCTCTTCAGTTGAGCTGTTTGGCAGGAGGCTGGAGGGGTTTAAGTATGATCTGTATATATCACTGGTGGAAAAGGATAAAACGCTGCACAGCTTTGATGATCTGATCAGTTGGTTTACCCATTTAAAATCAAGTTGTGATGTGCTGGTTAAAAGAATTCCCCTGAATTCGGTACAGAAATGGAGCAAAGACGCCTATGAAATACGGCATGATTCGCATCACTATTTTTCGGTGATGGCCGTTGAAGCCCAGGCGCACAACCGGGAGGTTTCCTTCTGGACCCAGCCGCTGCTCAAACATTTTTCTCATGGCATCGTCGGTTTTTTAGTGGCGAAGATAAACGGCGTACTGCATTTTCTTGTTGAGGCCCGCATGTGCCCCGGATATCTGGATCTGATTGAAATGGGGCCGACAGTTTCCTGCTCTGAAGCAGACCGTCGGGTGCAAACAAATATGGCGCCGCCTTTTTTTGAATATTT
>JAFGCP010000127.1 GCA_016932595.1 Deltaproteobacteria bacterium | reverse complement strand
AATAGATGCTGGATGGTTATTTTCAATTCCCTAAAACCCTGAACCCGAACCCCCGAACCCTGCTCTTCTATCTCCAATCACCGATCATGACGAACGGTGCCCGGTAGAAGGGGTGGCTGTATTGAGGCAAGGCTTTGAGATCAAGTTACGCCTGGCGTAGGGCTGATCAGTAAAGGGCGCTGTCCTCTCTATGACAAAATTGGTGGTCATTGTTTTCATTGTAGGAGCACCTTTAGGTGCGATTGCTTCGCGGCTGAAGCCGCTCCTACAAAAGAACACTATCAAAAACAACTGTCATCGCCCACTAGGTATTGTTGGTGAATGCAAAAAAGCACTGCAGACACGGTTTGGGTTGTTCGGTGCAGCCAACCGGCTGCATCCATCAAGAGCGCTAAGCACAAAAAAAAGCAGAGACAGAATACAACCTGTCTCTGCTTTTTTAAATAAGCAAGGCGGAATCTTGCCTGACGGCAGGAGGCGAAAAATCGTTCTACTGCAGCAGGCGCTTTGCTATAAAAACCAGGAGCATGCCAGCGATGATCGCGGTAATGCCGAAAACCCGGAGAGTTGCCGCAGGCACCTGCGGGATCTTTGCAAGAACCTCCTTCATCTTTTCCGGAAAAACAAAATACGGCAGGCCCTCAATAATCAGCACAAGCCCCAGGACGCACAGAAAATAATCCATGCCGTCACACGGCTTCGACGGATTTGACCTCGGGAATTTCCTCCTTCATGATGCGCTCGACGCCCATTTTGAGGGTCATGCGCGCGCCCATGCAGCCCTGGCAGGCGCCCTGCAGCCGCACTTTCACCACGCCGTCGACGATGTCCACCAGTTCAATGCCGCCGCCGTCTGCCTCAAGGCGCGGTCTGATCTTTGCAAGAACTTCCTCTACTTTTTCTTTCATGCTGATTCTCCTTTTAAGTGTCGGGTAAAACTGCTGCGAACGACTGTTAAAAACGCACTCCGGCCGTTAACCGGGAATTTCAAATTTCAGAAACTTCATGGTAAACGTGGCCCGGCCCTGGCTGGCCGAGCGCAGCACCGTGGAATAGCCGAACATGTTCTTCAGCGATACCTGGGCGGTTATGATGCGGATGAGATTCTTGTTCTCTATCTTCTCCACCTTGCCCTTGCGGGTATTGATATCGGCGATAATCTCACCCATGAAATCCTGCGGGGTGACGATCTCAACCTCCATGATCGGCTCCAGCAGCACGGCGCCCGCTTTGTTCACGCCTTCACGGATAGCGGTGCTTGCGGCCATGATATACCCGAGCTCGGAAGACGCGTTGTCGCGGTAGGTGCCATTGATAAGCGTCACGCGCATATCAACGATCGGATAGCCCGACATCACGCCCGTCAGGGTGGCATCACCAACGGCTTTTTCGATAGCCGGAATGAACTGTTCAGGCACTGCTTCGGGCGGAGCGGCATTGACAAATTCTATGCCCATGCCGCGGGCGAGGGGCTCCAGGTGCAGCACGACATGGCCGTACTGTTTGCCGTCATTGATCTCGCGGTCAAACACGGCTTCTGATTCGCAGGCAGCGGCTATTGTTTCGCGGTACACGACCTGGGGCTTGCCCGTGCGTATCGGCAGCTTATGCTCCCGCAAAATCCGATCGACGATAATCTCCAGGTGCAGCTCGCCCATGCCGGAAATAATCGTCTGGCCGGAATCCTCATCGATATAATATTTAAAAGTCGGGTCTTCTTCAGCGATTCTCTCAAGGGCGGCGGTCAGCCTGTCCTGATCGCCGATGGTCCTGGGCTCGACAGCTACCGATATAACGGGCTTATAAAATTCTATTGATTCCAGAACAATGGGCGCGGCAGGATCGCAGAGCGTATCGCCGGTGGTGCTGCTTTTGAGCCCCATAATGGCCACGAGCTCGCCGGCATAGGCGTCTTCCACACGCTCCTTCTTATTGGCGTGCATTCTGAAAATACGGGATATTTTTTCCTTGATGTTTTTAACCGGGTTGAAAATATCATCGCCCACCGCGAGCCTGCCTGAGTAAATGCGGATATAGCTCAGCTTGCGGCCTTCTTCCATGACGACCTTGAAGATAAGGGCCGAGAACGACTCTTTGTCGTCGCACCGGCGCTGCAGTTCAATCTCGCCCTTCACGTCCGTGCCGGTCACGGGCGGAACTTCATGGGGCGATGGAAAAAAATCGATAACAGCATCCAGGATCGGCTGCACGCCCTTGTTGCGCAGGGCCGTGCCGCACAGGACCGGCACTGCCTCGCGGGCAAGCACGGCTCTGCGAAGGCCGGCTTTTATCTCCTTTTCCGTCAGCTCCTCACCGGCAAGGTAGCGCTCCATGAGGGCGTCATCCCGCTCGGCGACAAATTCGATGAGCGCTTCGCGGCACTCGCGGACCCGGCCGTCATACTCGGCCGGAATATCGACAAGCTCGAACTCGCGGCCCAGGGTCTCCTCATCCCAGACAATGGCTTTGCGGCCTATGAGATCAATGACCCCGGCGAACCTGTCCTCGGCGCCCATGGGCAGCTGGATAAGCACAGGGTTTGTGGCAAGTTTTTCCCTCATCATCTGCACCGTGCCGAGAAAATCAGCGCCTATGCGGTCCATCTTGTTGATAAAGGCGATGCGGGGCACATGATATTTATCGGCCTGGTGCCATACGGTCTCAGACTGCGGCTCAACGCCGCCGACGGCGCAAAACAGCGCTATGCAGCCGTCAAGAACCCGCAGCGACCGCTCCACCTCCATGGTAAAATCCACATGGCCGGGCGTGTCGATCAGGTGAAACTCGATGCCTTTCCAGACAAAATCGGTCACGGCAGAGGTGATGGTGATGCCGCGCTCCTGCTCCTGCTCCATCCAGTCCATGACAGCCTGGCCGTCATGGACCTCGCCCATCTTGTATGACCGCCCCGAATAATACAGAAGACGCTCGGTGGCCGTCGTTTTGCCGGCATCGATATGGGCCATGATGCCGATATTGCGAATCTTTGAAAGTGGTGTTTTTCTGGGCATATCCGTCCGTCAGTGAATGAGCTCCGGCCTGGGTGAAATCGGCTGCCTGCAGTCGATATGGCCGGCAATGCTGTCTGTTTTTTTTCCGTCAACAAGCAAAACGACCTGCTTGATTTCCGGAACATTCAGCGACAGCGTATTCACAATAGAATACACCGTCAGTATTTCAGAAGAGCTTCCGCCGGGATGATGCTGCCGCAGATCAGGGCTGAAGTCCGCCGTCAGGAGGCCATTATCAAAGGAAACGCCGCGCAGCCTGGTCTGCTGCGGAACCGTGCGCGTGCCTTTGGTAAGGGGGCCCTTGAGCAGCTCCTGCAGCAGCGCCCCGGCTTTTTGAACGGGATTTTGACCGCTGGTGATGATGCGCTGTTCCCTGATGAGAAATTCGCCCCTTTCATCACCGAAACAGAGCGTGGCGGTAAATGACCCGACCGGCGCCTCGCCTTTTATTTTCCGCAGCAGCGGCAGCAGCGTGCTCACGTCAAAAGTTTTATTAGTATAAAAAAAAACGCCCAGCCCGGCAACCGCCAGGATGACTATCCCGAAGGTCAGATACCTGAGCGAATTGCCTTTTTTTCTTGTACGCTTTGAAGCCCTGTTTTTTTTCATGCTTGCACAATATCAACAACAGACACATCCGAGAGCTCCCGCCCCAGAAAACGGCTGCCGGTCTCTGCAAAGCGGTGCGGAATATCGGTTACAAAAAACGTACTCGTGCCGGGGGCCGTGCTATCGTTTAAGATATGCTGCCGGTCAAGCATCTGCCGAACGTCACAGGCCGTCTCTTCTGCCGAATCGATAAGCATGATATCCGGCCCCATGACAGCCCGAATGGCGTCCTTCAAAATCGGGTAATGCGTGCACCCGAGCACCAGGGTGTCGATGCCGGAATGCATAAGCGGCTCAAGATAGCGCCTCGCTGTGAGCAAGGCCACCTCGTCGTTCTTGTCGCACCACCCGGCTTCCGCCAGCGGCACAAACAGCGGGCATGCCCGGGTGACGATACTGCACGCGGGCTCAAGCTTCAGTATCTCTTTTTGATAGGCGCCGCTCAGTATGGTGCCGTCGGTCCCGATAATGCCGATGCGCTTTGTTTGGCTTGCAGCCACCGCAGCGCGCGCCCCGGGGCCGACAACGTCAATGATCGGAAGCCCGTAGGCGCCCTTGAGCGTTTCATAGGCTATGGCCGATGCCGTGTTGCAGGCAATGACCAGCAGCTTGATATCCTGCGTTAAAAGAAAATCCGTGTTTGAAATCGCATACTTCTGTACCGTGCGCGCCGAGCGGGTGCCATAGGGCACCCGCGCCGTATCGCCAAGATAGATAATGTTTTCTTGGGGGAGCTTTTTGCGCACCTCCTTGACGACCGTCAGCCCGCCGACACCGGAGTCAAAAATTCCTATCGGTTTCCTGGCAGCTGTTTCCACCATAACCCCATACATACAATAGTAAAGTGCAAGCCTGCTTGTGCAAGTTGAGCTTGAGAAGTTTAGGGAATAAGAGCCGTCATGTCAAGCGGCAATTAGCGGCTGTGCGCGCGCAATGCAGTATTCATCTTATAGATACAGGGCGAAGCGTTGTTTCGAAGCAGATAAAAACGCCCGGGCAGCCTTGCATGCAGCTGCAAGTAATGGTATATATTCTCAATAATGTAAATTAATTTTTGGAGGAGATACAGGCATGAAAACACTCACGCTTACGGCTTTGTCAGTATGCGCTTTTTTTGTCCTTGCCGCGACCGCCTCGGCCGGCTGGAACACCTGCGTCGCCTGCCACAACGGCACCATGGCCCCGAACAAAGAAAAGCTGCTGGAGAAATATAAAACAGCTGAAAGCTTCGTCAAGGCGGCCCAGGCAACTCAAAACCCAATGATGAAGTCGATACAGAAGGATGAACAGGCTTTGAAGGATTCGGCAAAAGAAATCGGCCTGAAATAGGTTTCCGGACGCCATAGGAGATTGTAAAAAACCAGTAGAACAATCAGCCGTTTGTGGTGAGCTTGTCGAACCATGAATGGCTGCCCTTCGACAAGCTCAGGGCGAACGGATTTTGTACACACGTATTTTATTCCAAGCCCTAACCAAAGCCGCGAATAAAAAAGGCCGCATGCACTGCGGCCTTTTTTTTCGCCAAGAAGTATTATGCAGAAGCTCCCTGCGCAGGCGGGGTGAACACGCGGGCGCCCAGCTCTTTGTCAAGCTGAAACAGCCCTCCAGTCGAGGTGCCGAGCAGTTTCAGCTTATCCACCACGGCAGCAGCCGACTGCTCCTCCTCAACCTGCTCTGCCACAAACCACTGAAGGAAATTATTCGATGCATGGTCGCTTTCTTTGATAGCAAGATCCACGAGCTTGTTGATACGGCCCGTAACGATCGTTTCATGCTTGTAGGCGGCCTCGAAAACCTGGAGCGGAGAGTCCCAGGCAAGGGGCGGTTTGTCTATTGCCTGCAGCTCAACGCGGCCGCTGCGCGCATTGATAAAGTCATACATCTTCAAGGCATGCACTGTCTCCTCCTGCGTCTGCACCCGCATCCAGTTGGCGAAACCCGCAAGCCCCTTAGACTGAAAGTAGGCCTCCATGGCAAGGTAGAGATAGGCTGAATACAGTTCGGCATTGATCTGATCATTGATTGCTTTCTGCATTTTGTCGCTGATCATGGTGTCATTCCTTTCTGTAGTCAACAGCCGCCCGCGGAGCGGAAGGCCTGAATTCGCCCTGAAAGGGCGCATCTCATAAGGCACACAGTGTTTGCATGGCCTCTTCAGGGAAGCATCGCCACGGGCGAGGGATTTCCTGAAGACACAAAAGCGGGATTCTGCACCAAGAGGAGTGCGGCCCCCGGTTTTTCACAGATGCGTTCCTAGTTGCTTTTCCACAGCCCGTGTATATTGCAGTATGCGCGGGCGCAGATGACTTTGCCCGGAATGACAAACGTTGCCTCCGGCTTGTCTCCAGGCTTCAAATAGGCCCGGTACAGCTTGTCGCCTTCAGCCAGCACACCGATCACTTCGATATAGTGCTTTTCCTCCATTGGGTGGGCAACGGAGCCTACTTTCACGGTTACTGTCGTACCGCTTTGCTCGATAACCGGCACATGCTTTTCCAGGGCTGCATCAGTCGTGTTTTCCTTTAGCAGCTTCATTTCCTCGCCGCAGCAGATCAGCTTGCCCCCGCCGGCATGCATAATTGTTGCGATATTGCCGCAATGATCACATTTGTAGACTTCATCTCGCTGTGTCATAATAATCCTCCTTTTTGCCGGTTAATAATTTGCAGCCATTATTTCAAAATAAGCCTGAGGATGATCGCAGGTCGGGCATTTATCGGGCGCACCATCGGCCTCGATCACGCGGCCGCAGTTGCGGCAGCGCCATTTGACAGTCGACTTCTTCTTGAACACGCTGTTTGCTTCTATGTTATTCTTCAGGGCCTGATAGCGTTTTTCATGTTCAACTTCGGCCTGGGCGACTTGTCTGAAGCTTTCCGCGATATCTTTGAAACCCTCCTCGTCGGCGATTTTAGCGGCATCAGGGTACAGCTTGGTCCACTCTTCGTTCTCGCCGGCAATAGCTTCTTTGAGGTGCTTCAGCGTATCGCTGAAAACAACCGGATAGGTGCCGTTAACGGTCACTGCGCCCTCTCCCATATGCTTGGCAAGATGTTTGTAGAAAACCTTCGCATGCTCTTTTTCATTGTCTGCCGTGTCGAGAAAAATAGCAGCAATCTGTTCATAGCCGGCTTTTTTTGCCACACCGGCAAAATAGGTGTACCGGTTTCGTGCCTGAGACTCCCCTGCAAATGAATTCATAAGATTCTGCATTGTTCTGCTGTTTTTAAACTCCATACAATTCTCCTTTCTTGAAGTTAGAAATAAAATACGTATAATCAAAAGAATGCATCAACTGATAATACAGCCATTATCGATAATAATTACTAATTGATAATCTTTATTAAGTCAAGCAATTTTATAATTT
>JAFGCP010000126.1 GCA_016932595.1 Deltaproteobacteria bacterium | reverse complement strand
GCCGTTGGGGCCCAGGAATCCAATGACCTCGCCTTTCTCAACCCGGAACGATAGGTCCTGCACGGCTCGTGTAGGCCCGTAGCTTTTGGAAAGGTGCTCGACATCAATCATAGATAAAACCTCTAGTACCTGTACATAAGTATCTGGCATGCAAGATTATACGGTGCTGTGCCGGATAATTTAAAAAGAAAATGGTAGTGAAGCGACCGCTGGTTGTCAAGCAAATTTTAAAAACAGACGGTTTGCATCTTGTTTGTATGTGTTGCCGACGGGATGCGTTTTTGAATGTTCCCCACAAGCAGGCGGTGACATCATCCGTAAAATATGGCATAGTAATGTTTATGAGGAGGCTCTATGAAGCTTGTAAGTGCCGCAGCAGCCTGTCTGCTGCTGTTTTTGTGCCCGGCGGCATGGTGTTTTGATACCGCGCAGCTCCGCCGCTTTTCCGAAAAGGAACTGGTGCGGCAGGTGCGGATATACCGATGCACCGACAGGGATATGGACGTTCTTCTGCCTGAGCTGCATCGGCGGTTTCCGGCATTTGACGACCGCGTGAAGGCCCTGGCGCAGATGTACCGGGGCGCTGCCTATGCCGCCGACCCGTTAACGAATGAAACCACGGACTGGCTGCCCTACCGCTCGACCAACTGCACCATGTATATTCTCTATGTAGAGGCCTTTGCCAACAGCCGCTGCATGGCTGAAGCCCGGGAGCATATGCGCCTGCTGCACTATCGCGGCGGCAGGGTCGGCTTTGCCGGGCGTTATCATTTTACCGAAGACCGCATCACCGATCCGGCAAACACCTACTTTGCCGAAACAACCGAACACTATGTGCGTGACCCGCAATCGCTTCGCCGGATCAGCCTTGAGCTTAACCGCATGAAAGACGGCTCCCTGCTGTTTGGCGACCGGCTGGGCCGGTGGACGAAAAAGGTTGCCCTGTCCTATATTCCCCGGGCAGGCTTTGCCCCGGGAATGCTTGCCCCGCTTCCACGGGTGCTGGGCATTGCCTTCGTGAAAAAAGAAAACTGGGATACGGGGCTTATCGTCGGCCATGAAGGCCTGCTCATAGACGGCGACCTGTATCACGCATCGCTCCGGGGCGGGGTTATTGTGGAAAAAAACTATCTCGCGGCTGGCTTCCCTTCTTCGCCATGGGAGGGAATGCTGCTGTTCCAGCTTGCATCCCGGGCATGTGCGTCAGATACTGCATGCCGGTAGCGCACTGCTCCATATGGTCTTGACATTACCGGCTAATCTGTCATATATATAAATAAAGAATAGGGCTGTGGGCAGCTCAGCCTGCTTTGCTTCATACAATATCTTGCTGGTATCCACGCACCTCCTTTTCAGGCCTCTCAGGATTCCCGCCGGAAATAATCTGATTACCCGAAATGCCGCAGTGCGGTAAGAGCAGCGGCAGAACCATATACTATTTTGATTATTCATGAAGGAGAAACACATGGCAGCACTTGTACAAAAAGGCGACACCATATCCGTGCATTATACCGGAAGGCTCGCCGGTGGCGACATTTTTGATTCATCCGAAGGTCGTGAGCCGCTGAAATTCACCGTCGGCGCAGGCCAGATGATACCGGGCTTTGACGCCGCTGTTGTGGGCATGGCACAGGGCGAGAAGAAAACAGTCAGCATTGCGCCTGAACAGGCCTATGGCCAGCGCAGCGATGACTTCCTGTTTGATTTTCCCCGGGCCAATGTGCCGGAAGGCATGCAGGTCGAAGAAGGCATGCAGGTGTATCTGCAGGACAATGCCGGCAACCCGCTCCCCGCCACGGTGGTTGCCATAGGAGAGGAAACGCTTAAGATGGACTGCAATCATCCCCTGGCGGGCAAAACGCTTGAGTTCGACATCAGCATCGCGGAAACCGGGCTGAAGCCCGACACGGCTTCCTCCTGTACGCCAAGCTGCGGCTCCTGCTGCGGCAGCTGCGGCAGCTGACGGAGCAGCGGCACGGCTGCTGAAGCAAATTTTGTGCTACACTAAAAGCTGAGGATAAACTCCTCGGCTTTTTTTGCGGGCACAGCCATGAAAACAGCCGCTTTGCCGGATATGCAGGTTTCAACCATTTTCCGCACGCCTCATGTCTTTCTCGACAAACGCGGCTCGCCCGTCATCGTGCGGGGCTATGAGCCGCAGTTTTTAAGCGGCCTGACCGCCATGTATCTTGCCTTCAGCCCCCGCGCCTCAATAGGCGGCGTGCCGCCCGTGAATGACAGCGAGTGCAGCGCCTGGGTGCGGCGCATCACCACCCGCACGGCAAGCCTTATTGCCCTGTCTTTTGACGGGCCGGTGATCGGCCATGCGGTGCTTTTCCCCATTCGTAAACGGATGTGCGAGCTGCTCATCGTGGTGGCCCCGCCATATCAAAAAAGCGGCATCGGCACCCAGATGATGCGCTGCATCATCCAGCTCGGCTATGAAATCGGATTTTTAAAAATCTGGCTGTCCGTTCACAGGACTAATTTTGTGGCCCTGCACCTTTATAACAAATGCGGCTTTGAATGCCTGGCCTTCACCGACAGCCCCCAGGTGGAGATGCTGCTGGACCTGAAGCGCTATCACCCCACGGCACATGTGAGGGTTGCCGACGCTATGAACAGGAATGTCGTCACGGTGCCCGCCGGGAACTCCTGCCGGCAGGCAGTGGAGCTGTTTTTAAACAATGCAGTCGATGCGCTGCCGGTGGTGACCGGCGACAACAGGCTGGCGGGCATTATTTCACAGACAGATCTGATCTTTAAAGCAAACCTGCACCGCCGGGTGTGCGAGGTTGCCACCATGGAGGTTGTGAGCCTGCACGAGCACTGCACGATCGATAAGGCCATACGCCTGCTGCAGACGCGCAAGCTGCGCAGCATTCCTGTGGTGGACACGCGCCATCGCGTGGTTGGCATCATCGGCCGGCGCGATATTCTTGCCCATTACTTCAAAACCTATCCGGGCGGGCCCGGCTGAGGGTCAACTGTTGTCATCGCCATCGGCAAGAAGCCTGTCGCACAGGCCACAGGGCTGCCGCTCGGGGCAGACCCCATAGAGCACTCCCTGGGGCCGGGCCCAGCGTGCCAGGGGGCTTGCCGCCCGGGCGAGCTCAGCCGCCATGCCGCGCGCCGCCCCCCTGATCTCCCACTGCGCCTCGGTGCACAGCCGCTTGCCCAGTGAGTGCAAAACATTCCAGCCGTCAAGATGCACCAGGTCATGCACCACCAGCGAGTGCGGCGCCAGCAAAACGGCATCCGAAGCCGGGATGCCGGCTTTTTTCGGCAGGCCGCGGGCAAGGCCGGTAAGCCGCTCATGCAGCCCTGCCATGGCATCGGCAAGGCCGGCGGCGCGCACCGACGGCGGCACCACCATGGCCCCGCGCTCAAGGGCGGCATAGATCGGCTCCAGGCTGTGGTGCCAGGTGC
>JAFGCP010000125.1 GCA_016932595.1 Deltaproteobacteria bacterium | reverse complement strand
CGAACCTAACGCGAGTTGAATGTGTAGGCCGGCACAAAGCGAAGCGTGTCCGGCATAAAAAGGTTTTGCAGGTTACACAGGTTCTTTAAATATTGCTTTGCAAGCGGTTAAAAATTTCCCCACCGCCATGTTCTTTTCAGCATACCAAAAATTCTGCGCCGGTATTTTCTTTATGATTGAAGCCTGCTCTCAGATGTAAGCCGCTGCGCCTGGGAAACGCTGAAATATTTTTACCAATTTACTTCCGTCAAGGAAAACGACGTGCCGGGGACGGTTATAGCCATTCAGTCGTTTGGTGACTTTCTCTGATTTAATCCTCATTGCCACAGCTATCATTGGCCGGTAATTTTGCTGCATCTGTTTTTCGCGCAGGGCAAGGTCGGCTATGAACGAGATGTCGAAATCTTTTTCTATCGCGCTCGGGAGCCTTTCATCGCGGAAGGCTTTTTAAACGGTATAAAAATGCTAAACTCTTATTACTGGTCCGGAGCCAAAGATGTTTATTGCAAGTTTTAACAAGGTTGTCGAGCAGTGTGTTTTACGAATTTTTTATTGAAAGCGGGTGTTGAGCATGCTTTTTGAATAGTATAAACAAGCTTGTTCTGTGGGGTTAATCCATCCCGGCGGGTCAACCCAATCGATGGCTTTAACACTCCGTTAAGTTCAGGCGTTCATGGATCATGGCAGCTTAATGCATATTCCTGAACCCTGCCTTACGACCGCTAACGTCACTCACCGCCCCTGATGGCCCGCACTGCCGCCGAATGTTCCCGGTGGAAAATGCGTTCAAGCATCTTATCTGTTCCCCGAAGTTCAGCCGCCAGCTTCCCGGCAAATTCAAGGTAGGCAAGCTTTCTTTGCCGTGACCAGCCCAGGGGATAGGTCATAATGTCGCGCATATTGCAGATTTTATCTGCAAGCCGTATTTTTTTTGCGGCCGGAGAGAGGCGCCCGGCAGATTCGATCTGGCGCTGTTTTCTTTCAGTATCCGGCAGGCTCCTGTCATCAGTGACTTCCCGGACTATGACCAGCACGTCTTTGCCGAATGCCGCTTTGATACCGGCAGGGTCGGCCGCTGTTTTTTCCAGCACGTCATGAAGCAGAGCTGCGACGAGCAGCGTTATGTCTTTTTTCGGGGAAATCGAAGAAAGCAGCCCAGCCACTTTAATGGGATGGTTGATGTACGGAAGTTTGCCGCAGCTCTTTTTTACCTGCCCGGTATGCATTTCCGCCGCAAAGGCCAGCGCCTTCAGAAAGATATCAAGCTCCTGACGCGTCACATATTCGTTCATGCAGTTTCCTTTAGCTCTGTTTTAAAAAAGCACAGGGGCATCCGGCCGGATGCCCCTGTGCTTCATGAATACAATTAAGCAGCGGTGAAGCGTTGCTTCGCCGCCGCGCGTCATTATTTCTTCGGCATTTTTTCGGCAATTTTGCACACCAGCTGGCAGATGCGGGCTACATCTTTGAGTTTGCCCTTGTCAGGCTTTACTTTTACCCCGCGCAGTTTTTTAGCCAGTTGCAATGATGCTTTGGCTCCGGGCAGAGCGTCCGGTTCCCCCGGCGCCTGCTTTTTTTCCAGAACCTGCAGCGTTTCGGCAATCCGGTCGTCTATGCGAAGGCTCACGTGCTTGACGATTTCTTTGAGCGCAGCGCGAATCTTTTTCAATTCAGAAGCCAGCTCGGCGGCGGCCTTTTGTTTTGCTTCTGCTTTGTCCTTACCTTTGCCCTTGGAGACCTTAGCGCACTCTGCTGCGGGCGGGGCCTCTTTCTTTTTTCCCTGCCCCGGTTTCTTTTTAGCCGTCATCCCGTATTCCTCCTTCAATGAATGTTTTTATTTAGAGTCTTGCCGTTTACCGTATCGTGTCAGCCGAACTTGCCGCTCAGATATTCACGGGTCCTTTTGCGTATGGGCCCCGATGTACTACGGTCATGCCCATGATGCTCCGCCTTTTCATAATCAAACGGCAACGCATCATTGTTATAGAGTATTTCGCCACGCAGTTTGATCAACTTAACGCCCGACACCAGACCGTCTGAATCTTGAGCATACCAGTAAACGATGTTGGTATCCATTTCATTGAGACTGAGATAAAAACTTTTTTCACTCGGCGAGGAGGTAAGATGCGCATCGATAATCTGGGAAAGGCCGGCATCCATGTAGTGTACTTCAATATCTTCTCCAACATGCTTCGTCAGAACCTGCACCGGATGCCTGACATCCGCATTGTCTAATTGGTGTTTAGCGGGCCTGCTTTTCTGTTGACGATCGAAGATTTTGTGAAAGATATCGTTGAATAGTGAGCCCATTAGATATCTCCCGTGTAGTAATGTTTTTGCGAAGACAGGTTCCCTGCATTTTCCTGCAGATGAAACTATAAACCGTATAAATGTAGCAGACAGCAAATTGTGTTTAAAAACAATTTTAAGAGTATAGCACAAGAAAGTTAATTTTATGGGTGCTGTTCGCAAAAATATTCGAAAAAACAACTTTAAATTTTATCTTTTTAATCCTTTAATACTAAATTTTATCCATAAATTGTTGTTTTTGAAATGCCGGGCTGTGAAGCAGCATAGTGCCGATGAGATTTTGTGATCGGGCCTGCATTGCCCGCCTGGTGGACAAAGCGTTGAATCAGGTGTAGTATTCCTTTACACGGAGGATATTATGAAGCATTGCAGCGCATACTGCCGGGCCAAGACTTTCGCCTTTGGGGAGCTTCGGGACTATCTGCTCAGACAATATCGTTCCGCCATGTATAAAGGGGTTCTGCATATCGAACGCGACGAGGGCGAGGCCTTCATCTTCCCCTTCGGGGTTTTGGTTATCTGGGGGCTCAACCATGACGAGACCCGGAAATTGCTGGAAGATATCAAGCCCTTCGATCGCGAGCCGCTCGAAAAACCGATCATGGATGAATTCACCTATGATCTTTCCGCTGGTGAAACCCGCATCCATGAGGATTGCATCAGGCTGGCGGCCGATACCGTAGTCGAGCGGCTGGCGGTTTCCTATGGCATCGCCCAGTCGGTCAAGCTTTCCGAGT
>JAFGCP010000124.1 GCA_016932595.1 Deltaproteobacteria bacterium | reverse complement strand
TCCGATCCGGACTGCATCACCTGGGACGTGCTGTTCAGCATTGATGTTGCGGGTTTCGGAGAAGCCGACAGCGCGTCAAGCTTTGCCGCGGCCCTGGGGGCCAACTGCACCGACAGCGACGGGGACGGCTGGTTTGCCGAAGGCGGCTGCTGCGGTGCAGCAGACTGTGACGACAGCGATCCGGACGTAAATCCCGGCGCTGCTGAAAAGTGCAATGACGCCAAAGACAATAACTGTAACAATACCGTCAACGAAGGATGTGGCTGCCTGGCGAAACGGCTGTTTTCCCGCACTGATCCCGGGCTGAAAACCCTCCGGCGGTTCCGCGATGAAATTCTGTATGGCAGCGATTTCGGCACTGCTTGTGCGGGCCTGTATTATGAAAAATCCGCTGTGCTGGCAGCGCTTACCGAAGACCGTCCCGCGCTGCGGAGTTTTTTCAGGGGGCTTTTTGAAGCGCTTCTGCCGATGCTGGAAAAAACGCCGGGCCGCCCTGACTGATGGAGCTGACCGGCCCAGCCAGGGGACGGTAACCAGGAAGTTCGCGAGGAACAATGCACCCCGGGATTTTCTTCTGCCGGAGATTCCGGCTCATGATCCCGGTTTGGATACTATGCTGCAAGGTGTGGCAAACACGAAACATGGGCAAAGGAGGACGACATGTGGTGGGCACCCGTACAACGGATACTGAAGTGGGCAAAAATAGCAGCACCTGAGGGCCCCTGTTCCGGCAGGCACAGGGACCATGTCTGCGCCCTTGCCGCCCGCAATGATTTTGCGCGCATAAAAAGCGTGGTTGAGAAGCCGGCTTTTATCTGCGCGAACTGCGGTCGGGTGGCCGGGCTGAGCGAAAACCTGTGCAAGCCCGTATCAATCGACGCGATAGGGACGGGCGTGCCGCCTGTCGGCTGAAAAGCGGGCGAAACCCCTGTCTGCTTCTGGAATAATTAGGGGACGTTGTTGACAAATTATACAAACGAAAGCATGCCATACACCAATGTTGTTATTTCCTGATTACTTCCAGACACATATCTCAAAGGAAGAAAAGGTGACGTCACCTTTTCAAAAAGACTTCATGCATCCAGCATGAAGCATGCGTCTCTCTTAAAACACGTTTACCGCAATCTCGCCTGTGCCGATGTCCATGGTCAAGGTTCCGTCGGCAGCGCCAAGTTCAAAAGAGGCCTCGATGGAAATAAAGCCTGATTTTGTAAAATCGGTGATGCCGGTAATAGAAATATCCCCGACACCGGTTTTAAGCTGAGCGCTTGTGGAGCGGTCTTGTGAAATCTCGCAGTTGATAGCACCGGCCTCTGTTTTTATGGACCCGTCAAGGGCGCCGCTGCCGCTGATATGTATGCCGGCAGTGCCCACACCGGCGCGCAGGCTGAAATTGTCGCCGGTGTAATCTTCGACACTGACTGAGCCGGCTCCTGCTTCAAGCTGGATATCGCCCGTTGCGGTCTCAACCGTGATTTCGCCCACATCATTGGTGATGGTGCCGCCGTTCATGCTGGCGCAGTGGATGGCGCCCACACCGAGATCGATGTCAAGGGGCAGGCCCTGGATGCCCGTAATGGTCAGATTGGCCCCGCCGTAGGCTGTGTTCACGATGGTGTCGGGGTGGTGCACGGTGATGGTGCAGGTGTTGTTGTCGACTTCGTAGGTGACCTCGATCTGGTCAAGATACCGCCGGGCCCGGCTTCTCAGGCACGCGTCGGCAAACTTTTCGGCCGTAACTTCAACGCCGGCGCCGCCCGAGATCGTGATGTCGCCCACCTGCGAGATGACCACAAGCCGGGTAAAAGGTTCGCTGATGCTGAACTGCTGCGTTTCGGTAAGCCGCCCGAATTTGCAGCCGGCCAGCGCCGCCAGAAGCACAAAGATGGTCACGGTTGTTCTTAGTTTCATAGCACCTCCCTTGTGAACCTTGAAAGTTATGCCCTTAATTCAGGGAACAGTATGCTTAAAATTATTGGTTAAAAATCAGGTTCACAGTATTATTTTAGATTATACCTGCCGGTTTTGCCAGCAGAAAGCCTGTAGGGAGGCTGCCAACCCGCCGTTTCATTCATCATAAGGATGGCGGGCGAGCACCCGGCCCACGAACTGATCGGAAAATCGGGAAAAAAAGGGTCAATTGTGCTACTGTATGCATCCGGGATGGAGTTCCCGGCCGATGGTGATTAATTTTTTGAGGCAACGATCATGAAGGCAACGACACCGGCAGGCATCTGTGTTCTATTGCTCTTGCTGCTGGCCTTTCCGGCCTGCGACAGGGAGCAGCTACGCCGCTTTTTTACCGGCGCAACAGAGCCGGTTGTTATGCAGCAGAGCGACAACTGTTCTGTGAAGATTCTTCCGGCCAGGCTCGGCCGTCTGATCGGCACCGGCCGGGCAGTCAGGACCGTTCTGGTCATGGGAGCCCCGGGCACGCAGTTTGACAATGACACGGTTGTGCAGTGGGAGTCCGACGCGATAAAGGTTCTGGACCGGAGGATCATTTCCAGTCGGTTCATGCTCATGACGCTGTCCCTTGACGGATCGCAGCTTGACAAGCTCGCCTACCGCGTTCAAGTCGGCCAGTGCCAGGGCGAAATAGCATGGCAGTTCAACAGGACCCAGCACTGCCTTACCGCGAACTGCCTGGACAAAATAATGGACTGTAAGGCCGACGCCGAATGCACGGGCTGGCTTGACTGCATGATGGAATGCGGCGACGATCAAATGCTCTGCCCTACGGTTTGCGGCGCATTCTACCAGTCGCCCGCCATCAGCGCCTTTACGCAGTGCGGCCTGGACAGCGGCTGCATCGAAATCGACTTTTCCCAGCTGCCGGCCTGCGACCTGCCGGACGCCGCGCCCGTGGCGGTCGGCGCTATTGACGGTTTCTGGTGGGTGTCGGCCATACAGGGCCACGACTACGTGCTGTATGACGACTGCCAGCGGTTCATCTTCACCGGGCTGAACGAAACCGAGATCAAAGTTGAGAACTCCACCTATGTCACGTACAAGGGTGAAACGCGGGTGGTGGACAATATCGGCACGTATACCCGGACCACCGACGGGTACCTGGAACTGGTGTATGAGAACTGGAACGGCTACCGCGAGCTGTACTACCCGTTTTACGCAACGCCCAACGTGATGATCATGCACGTCTGCTCGGCGGACTTGAGCTCTGCAAGCCACGATTACGGCACCCTCATTCTGACGCGCGTGCCCCTGTCGGAGCTGGGCAGCGAAGAAATGAAACAGTTGAAAACCGCCCTTCAGAATATCTTGAAGACCACACTGGAAGATTTCCGCCTGATTGGAACCTCCGGCTGTCTGAACGGACCCCAGACGTAGACGCAGGAAGAAAAGGGGCCAAGGCTACGTTTGACCTGGAATGCAGGCATCACTAAGTCAAACGTAGCCCTGACCCCATAAGATCTTAAAAAAGCCTCCCTATACATTACAAAAGGGCTCAGGCTAAGCCGAAGCGACGAGGTTCTTCCACTCGTATTTCGGCATGCTGAAATCCTGCCGGTACTCGCGCAGGATGATATGATCCGGCGTTATTTTGATGAGGGTTATGGCGCCCAGAATCTTCTCCTGCAGGGCCTTGAACTCTGCCGCGGAGGGGCTTTTGCCGCCCAGCTCGGCTTCAAGAAACCGGTCAAGCACGCTGTAGAGGTTCCACTTTTTGGCCTTGGCCTTAAACAGGCGCAGGTCGCTGCGCAGGGTGATAAGCTCGGCAGTGCCGAATATCTGGAGGCTTTTTTGCAGCTTTCTGTGGTCAAGGGGCTGCTGGTACACGGCGGCTGCCACGCGCTGGTTGCGCTTTATGTTGGCGATTTTGCCGCCCGGCTCTCCGAACACGTACAGGGTAAGGCCATCGTGAAAAAACTCCAGGGGCGTTGCCCGCGGCACGTCCCTGTATGAGGTAGCAAGAACCAGGGCGGTGCGGTGCTTCATGCCGCAGCTGTACTTTCCGGGTTTCGGGTCCACCTGGCCGCAGCAGGCGTCCAGAAAAGCGATGATGTCCTTTTTTACCAGTGCAGGTGATCGTTTTTGCGGCTTGAACATGGGGGTCTCCTTTATAGAGGTTTGGTGTTGGTAATCAGTATGCGGTGTACGGCGGGCACCCTGCAACTGTTTTTTCGCAGAGGCACAGCGGCCGGTGAAAATGGAGTAATCGGAAGGTGGTCAGCAGCAGTGGAGAAAATACATGTACGCTTCACGGTGCCTCTAAGATAAGATTAAAAGGCGTGAATATCAAAGCATTAATCGGGGGGGTAATCAATATATTTTTAGGGGATTGTGGCGCGTTTATAATCTGTCCGGTTTAAGGTCACCCAAGACAGGGATTTTGTATTGAGGTATTTCGGTAAAAAAGAAGGGCCTGTAAAGAAGGTATACCGGGAGTATGTAAGTGCCCCCTTGGGAAGAAAAGGGATATAATGAATAACTTGTAACAACAAAAAGCACTTGAAAAAATCGGGAGCTTTTTTTGTTTGATATTGTCTTGCCCGCATCCCTTTTTTGAGCCAGCTAAATTATTTTTGCCGTTATTGCAGATTGAAATGTAAAACGCCTTTTCCTAAGCTCCCCAAAAGAGAACGAATTATTGAGCTGGTTCGCCTGCGGCAGCTCACAGAAGGGTCCAGATTCCTCCCGCCCCCTCGCAGGAAAACTGACCGGTCTCCCGGGCCTGCTCGCGACAATCCGCATCACAGTCTACCCCATATGATGAATACTGGACCTCATGGCCGCAAAATTCGGTATTGGTCCATTCGCAGGTAGCAAACCACTCCTCGTCAACATCCTGGCATGATTCGACGAGCTGAGCTGCTGCGGAAATAACATCAGCACAGCTTTTCTCACCGTTACAGGCCTTAACACCATATAAATCCGTGCAGTTAGAATAGGCCCCCTTTTCATTATACTGAAAGTATTCTCCGCAGTGTTCTAAAACAGGACAGGGTGGCTTACAGCCAATCAGGCAGAACATAATAAAACAAATCGGGGGAATCATTGCAGAAGTGTTCAGCATACACGGTATGGCGCTTAGCTTCATTCTCAGCTCCTGTGGTAAGGTAAAAAAACATATTCAGAGGCAAGGACTATAGACTCGGGTATTCTCTTTGTCAAGAAATAAGGCAGAAAAGGGGGTGACTGCTTTTTTGGTTGCACAAGCCAAAATTCTTAGCAGCGCACCTGTTCAGAACTCTTCAACGTCCGGGGTTGAAGCGGTTTCAGGATCGGCAAACGGGGTGAAGCGCCCGTCCATGAGATAGCGCGGCTGCACATTTGCAAGAGCGTGTATCATGCTTGAGCGGATATTCGGGATTTCCCGGGCCAGTTCTGTTATGAGGGTTTTCATCCGCTTGCGGTTAATATCAAAGCTGCCGCTCACCGGGCAGGCGCAGGAGACCGTCGGAAAGCGGTTCTCGGCGGCAAACTGTGCGATAGCCGTTTCCTCAACATACACAAAGGGCCGGATGACCGTCTGCACGCCGTTATCGGCAAGCATCCGGGGGCTCATGGCGGCAAGCGTGCCCACGAAAAACTGGTTTAAAAGCAGCGTTTCTATAAAGTCGTCAAGATGATGGCCGAGGGCAAGCTTGTTGCAGCCAAGCTCCTGGGCTGCCGTGTAGAGACATCCCCGCCGCAGCCGCGCGCAGAAGGAGCAGTAGGACGTGCCGGGATTGCGCTTGGCCTCGACAATCCGGTACATGTCGGTTTTCACCATTCGGTATTCAAACCCGCAGGACTTCAGATGCTCCTCTATCACGTCGGTGCGATAGCCGGGATAGCCCGCGTCGATGTTGACGGCCACAAGGCTGTACTTTACCGGAGCCCGGCGCCGCAGCGTATCCAGCATGTGCAGCAGGCTGCAGGAGTCCTTCCCTCCTGAAATACCAATGGCAATACGGTCGCCGTCGTTTATAAGATTAAAATCACCGATGGCCTGGCCGGTGAGTTTTTTTATTGTGTAGAAAAGCTTATTTTTTATAAGCGGCATGAAAGTACCCTGTTACATAAAATTTTTAATAAGCACTTTTTCAGCATTTTTTGTGCTGCATTGCGCGGCAGCGTTTGAATAAAAGAAAAAAACGTTCGGTTTTTTATACAGCAATTTAAGCACGAAATGGCCTTTGCTGCATATTCAGCGATCCCCAACTCGTTCGCCCTGAGCCTGACGAAGGGTTGAGCGGCACAAAAAAGATTGCTTTTTGTCCGTTCATGGTTCGACAAGCTCTTCATGAACGGACAGGGGCGTTGCTACAAAAAGCTCAATATGCCATTAAATTTTAATGTACTCTAGCCGCAAACCTGCCGGCATATTCACGCCGGCCACCCTGGCCTCAGGATACCTGCGGCCTGCCCGGCAAAGAAACATCCGGAGATTCATATCGAGCCCAATACTGTGCGGGCAGCCCGTCATAGGCCGCGGCTTCATCAGCCCTGCCCCGTTTGCGGCAGCCGTTTGCATATACCGCGCATTTTTTCTCGAGCTCTGCCAGGGCAGGCCCGCAGAGCTCCGCAGGCAGTGCACCGCTCCCGAGCAGCTTGCACAGCGCCTGTATGCGAAGCCTGTCAAGCGAGGGCACGGTGCGCGACTGCTGATCGTCATGGCCGCCCCGCTTTATGATAAGCGGTTTGTCGATAAGATAAATGGGGTAGTGGGGGGCGATGCGCAGCCACAGGTCATAGTCTTCGCAGGCAGGCATTGTTTCATCAAAAAGGCCGACATGATAAAAAACGCTGCGGTGCACCATCACGGCCGACGGGCTCACAATGCACAGCGGCAGGCACTGCCTGAATATCCAGCCTGAATATTTTTTGTGTTTTTTCATGGGATTGACCCGCACGCCGTTGCGTATCCAGATTTCCTCTGTCTGGCATATGCGGGCATCAGGGTTTTTATGAAAAAAATCCACCTGGCGTTCAAGCTTGCGGGGCAGCCATACATCGTCGGAATCGAGAAAAGCGATATAGTCGCCCCGGGCAATTCCTATGCCGGCATTGCGGGCAGCGCTGGGACCGGCATGGCAGGTTTCAAGATAGGTGAGGAGGCCGGCGTACTGGTCGAGCAACTGAGGCGTAGCATCGGTGGATCCGTCGTCGACAACAATCAGCTCATAATTCTTAAAGCTCTGCCCGAGAACGGAATCAAGAGTCTCGGCAAGACAATAGCTGCGGTTGAAGGTCGGGATGATGACACTGATGAGCGGTAATGACATTTTTAAAAATAATTATAAAAATGATTGACAGAAACAAATTAACAAGATATTAAGTTTGCAGCATTAACTATTTTTTAATGCTAATAGTATATCCAAACCACATAACCCCATTGTAAGGAGAGAGGTAATGAAGAAAATCCATGGTGTTGCTCTGCTCGTTGCTGTACTGTTTGCTTTCACTGTTATGCCTTGCAGCGCGCAGCAGGCAGATAATCCTGCTGTAAAGCCTGCCGCCACTGAAAAGGCGGAAAAATCAGACAAAGCTGCAGTGAGCGGCAAGCTGAATATAAACAACGCTTCGGCTGAACAGATCGAACTGCTGCCCGGCATCGGCGCGGCAAAGGCTAAGGCAATTATCGACTATCGCACCACAAACGGCAATTTCAAAAAGATCGAAGATCTCCAGAATGTTAAGGGCATCAAGGAGAAAAAAATCGAGAAGTTCAAAGAGTATGTAATTTTTGAAGGCGAGACAACGCTCAAAGCGGCAAATTAATACAATTTGTTTACACGAAAAGCAGGGCCGCAAAGGCCCTGCTTTTTTACGTTTTACCGTCCCGTATGTCCGAAGCCTCCGGCATCGCGCACAGTGGGAGGCAGCTCTGAAACCTCTTCCCACCTGCTTTCAAGCACGCGGTGAATCACCATCTGGGCGATTCGCTCCCCTCGCCTTATGGTGAACGGCTCCTGTCCGTGATTGATCAGTATGATTTTTACCTCGCCCCGGTAATCAGCATCGATAGTCCCCGGCGCATTCAGAAGACCGATGCCGTGATTGATGGCAAGACCGCTGCGGGGCCTGATCTGCGCCTCTACCCCCGGCGGAAGGGCTAGTGAAAAGCCGGCCGGTATGAGGGCCCGCTGTCCGGGCTCAAGCACCACTGTTTCAGGCACGGCAGCGCACACATCCATCCCTGCGGCATGGGCGGTCATGTACCGCGGCAAGGGCACATCATCGCAATCGGGGCATCGTTTTATCTGAACGGGAATATGCTCCATGAGGCTGGGCCGTCTTTGAGGTTAGCGGGGTTGAAATTTTCTACTGATACCGTTTGATGTGATACATGACCTTTTGGACATAGTCACGCGTTTCGGGAATATTAGGAATACGCCAGCCGGATTCAATGACCGTGTTGAATCCGGCATTGTAGGCGGCAAGGGCCAGCTTCATGTCGCCGTTGAACTTGTCCAGCATCTGGCGAAGATAGCAGATGCCGCCCCGCAGGTTCTGGTTCGGGTCAAGGGGATTGCGTACCTGCAGGTCGCGGGCCGTGCCCGGCATAAGCTGCATGAGCCCCTGGGCGCCCTTTGATGATACGGCAAACGGGTCAAAGTCGGACTCGGTTTTAATGACCGCCTTGACAAGCGCTGTGTCCATCTCGTATTTGCGGCATAAAGATTCAATGACCTTGTCGTAGCGCTTTTCATCGCCGCCCATGCCGAGTTTGTACGATACGGGGCCGTTAATATAGTTGGATTCATGGGTGCTTTTTTTATACAGACGGTACTGGGGGCTTGAGGGCAGATTGGTAAAATGCACGACACCTTTTTTATCAACATATTTGTAAATATCCGCGAGCGCTGAGCCGCCGGTGACAGCAGCCGCAAGTACAAGCGCACAAATATATAAAAAAAACTTTTTCACTACTTCTCTTCCTTTGCCGTGAGCGAAGCCACCATGGCCTCATGAATGAGCCCGTTGGTGGCCAGTATATCATGCCGTGCAGGAGTCGATTCCGTCCCGTCAAAGCCGGTAACCCTGCCTCCGGCTTCCTGTACAATGAGCCAGCCTGCGGCAATATCCCAGGGCTTGAGCTTCATTTCCCAGAACCCGTCAAAGCGGCCGCAGGCAACATAGCACAGATCAAGGGCTGCCGCGCCGTCGCGCCGTACGGCCCGGGCCTTTTTCAAAAAGCGCACAAAATGGTCAATATTGTTTTCTGCGCTTGTATGCACATCATAGGGGAAACCCGTGCACAGAAGCGCTGAGCCCAGGTCCCGGGTTTGAGAAACCTTCACTGCGCGTTCATTGAGACGGGCGCCTTTCCCGCACCGGGCCGTGAAAAGCTCGTCCCGCAGCGGATCATAGACGCCCCCCCATGCTAGAGCGCCATTCTGTTCAAAAGCAAGCGACACGCAGAAGAACGGATAGCCGTGGGCATAGTTGGTTGTGCCGTCAAGGGGGTCGAGAATCCAGCGGCTGCCCGACCGGGATGCTATTTCGACACGTTCTTCTGTCAGTATACCATGTTCGGGACAGTTTGCAGCCAGGAACCGCACCACCGTCTCTTCCGACCGGTGATCAACATCGGTCACCAGGTCAAGCTTTCCCTTATGCATGACCCGGCTTACCCGGCCATAATAGTTTTTCAGCACTTCGCCTCCGAGCCGCAGTGCCCGGGTGCCGATCCGGTCTATAGTAGTATCGACGATTATCATTTCATTCTGAACAAAAAAGTGCTGCCTGCAGTATGACCCAGGTATATTTTTTTTGCAAATGTACAGGAAAAGAAGCGGAATATGCAACTTATATTTAATTTGACTTGTGAAATCTAATGTCCTATAAGAATTTTTTAAACATAATTATTTTACTCGGAGGATGTATCGTTATGTCAATGTCCAATTTTCTTTATTCTTCAGAATCAGTTACCGAAGGCCATCCCGACAAAATCGCCGACCAGATATCCGACTCTGTTCTTGATGCTATTATGGCGCAGGACAAGAAATGCCGCGTGGCATGCGAAACCCTCGTGAATACGGGCGTGGCGATTATCGCCGGCGAGATAACCACGGACTGCTATGTTCACTTTCCCGATATCGTCCGCAGCACGATCAAGGAGATCGGCTACACGGATTCATCCATGGGTTTTGACTATGAGACCTGCGCCATCATGAGCTCCATCGACCGCCAGTCGCCGGATATCGCCATGGGCGTCGATGAGCATGCCGGCCACGAGCAGGGCGCCGGCGACCAGGGCATGATGTTCGGCTATGCCTGCGACGAAACCCCCGAGCTGATGCCCATGCCCATCATGTTCGCCCACGGTCTTACGAGCCGCCTTGCCTATGTGCGCAAGAACAATATTCTCGATTTTCTGCGGCCCGACGGCAAATCGCAGGTTACTATCGAATATAAAGACCGCAAGCCTGTCCGGTGCGATGCCGTGGTCATCGCCACGCAGCACCGCCCCGATGTGAAGGACAAGGACATCAAGGAAGGCATCATCGAGGAAATTATTAAAAAAGTGATTCCCGAGTCCATGATGGATGAGAAGACCAAGTTTTACATCAATGCCACGGGCCGCTTCGTTGTGGGCGGGCCCCAGGGCGATTGCGGGCTCACGGGCCGCAAGATAATCTGCGACACCTATGGCGGCGTGGGGCGCCACGGCGGCGGCGCATTTTCAGGCAAAGACCCGTCAAAGGTCGACCGCTCCGCAGCGTATATGGCCCGCTATGCAGCTAAAAATGTGGTTGCAGCCGGCCTTGCCGGCGCCTGCGAGGTGCAGCTTGCCTATGCCATCGGCGTTGCCAAGCCCGTGTCGGTCATGATCAACACGTTCGGGACCAGCTCAAAACTTTCGCCCGACAAAATCGCCGCAATCGTGAGCGACGTGTTCGACTTTCGGCCCTCGGCCATCATCAAGAAGCTCGGCCTGCTGCGGCCGATTTACAAAAAGACGGCTGCCTATGGCCACTTCGGCCGCGAAGATGAGGATTTTTTCTGGGAAAAGACCGACATGGCGGATATTCTCCGTTCAAAGGCGGGCATTTAATTATTTCATAGAACCCGGCATTGTCTTGATGTATAAAGGGACGCACAGATACTGTGCGCCCCTTTTTTTATAGCGCGTCATCTGTTTTTTATTTTGCAATGATTGTGTGACATGCAACAAATGTCTCGGCCTTGAATTTTCCATGGCCTAGAGCATTTAACTAAATAGTGTAGCCAGCATAACCATTTGAAAATCAACACGTTATCCGTTCGCCCTGAGCCAGTCGAAGGGTTGAACGGATACATCCCAACATTACAAGACGTTCATGGTTCGACAAGCTCACCACGAACGTCTCTATTTCGTGGCTGCAAAAAAATGTTAAATGCTCTACATCTATGTTGTGCTCCAGGTCTGTACTTTTGAACTTTGAACCTTAGAACTTTGAACTTTTTATGTGCGGCATTTGCGGAAAAATGTATTTCGACCGCTCCCGGCAGGTCGACGAGCGCCTCATCAGGCAGATGGCCGATGTGCTGCGTCACCGCGGCCCGGATGACAGCGGCGTTTTTGCTGCCGGCTGCATCGGCCTTGGCCACCGGCGCTTGAGCATTATCGATCTGACACCGGCCG
>JAFGCP010000012.1 GCA_016932595.1 Deltaproteobacteria bacterium | reverse complement strand
GGGCCGGTGGCAGCCGTGGTTGTGGTTGTGGGCTGCGTTGTCGTTGTTGTAACCGGAGCTGTCGTGGTCACGGGCGCCGTGGTGGTTGACCCTGCGGTGGTCGTGGTGGTGGAAATACCCGAATCACCCACCTGCCCTGAACGCACCGGCCAGACAAAATTTTTAAACGACTTACTGATGTTGCTGACCAAGCCGTTGGATACGGATGCCACAAAAGCATTGAGCGGATTGCCTGCTATAGACGGAGACGACCAGTAACTGCCCACCTGCACATTCGTGAAGGGGTGCCCGGCGGGCAGGGCCGGATACGTTTTTGAGTAATCAGCAAGGCTGCGCAGCTCCCGTTCATTGGGCAGGCGCCAGTCACTCTGGCCGAGGTGATTTTCGCTGTTCAGCTTTGCGACATAATCCAGCGCATGCTGCCAGGTGACCGCGCCGTCTTCTGCCAGCCCATCAGCATCAAAGGATGGGTCTCGGGAGGCCATAAGGTTTGCGTCCTTTGCCCATACCAGGCCCGTGAGGTTATCGGTCACCGTGCCATTATCTTCCTCAAACCGCGGGCTGGGCCAGGCAACGCCGTTCTGCAATTCCCCATCCTGGCCCGTATCCGTGCAGGTTATACTATCCCCCGCGGTGTTAAAGCAGCTCGTCTGCCCGGTTTTCGGCAGGCAAATGACCGAAGCACCCAATGCCCCACACTGCCCGGAACGCACCGGCCAGACACAGCAGGAGCCAGTCTTAGCGACGTAGCTGACGTAGCCGCAGGACATGTCCACGATCCATGCGTGGATCGGACTGTTTGCAAGGGACATAGACAACCAGTAATAGTTCGACCGCACATTCGTAAAAGGATGCCCGGCAGGAAGGGCCGGATCAAACACCTCAAGATTAGCCAGGCTTTCAAGCTCGTTTACATTGGGCAGGCTCCAGTCAGTATAGCCAAGATAATTCTCACTGTTGAGCTTTGCAACATACTCAAGAGCATGCTGCCAGGTGACCATGCCGTCGCCCGCCGTACCGTCGGCGTCAAAGGAAGGATCGCGCGTAATCATGAGGTTGGCATTTTTCGCCCACACCAGGCCCGTAAGCCCGTCGGTCACCGTACCGTCGCCATTGTCCGTAAACCGGGGGGTGGGCCACGGCACGCCGGCAAGCCAATCGCCATCCTGTCCGGTGCCGGAGCAGTCAATAATAAGACCGTTCGTGTCATAACACGTGGCCTGCCCCGTGCGCGCTACTGCGGCGGGGTAGGTGGTTGCCCCGACGAGGGCGGGCGCCAGCAACGCCATTATGGTGGTAAGAGATAGGTGTTTCCAGAATGTACTCAGAGTCATCATGCCCTCCCTTTTTGAAGGTCCCTATTTATTTCGAAGCGTTTTATTTTATCCTGAACCGTAGTTGCGATACGCATGCCGCGGCAAACTACCCCCTTGGAACAGTACTCCTAGTCATATTTCATAGAATAACTCGGGTCAAATGTTATTTAATAGTTTCTATCATTAAAGGTTAAAAATCATCTAACACTGTCGTGTAGTTTTTGGGCACTATAAATGCCTTTGGTGTGAAAATAATCAGGGCAGGTAATGTGCTGGCCGCAATATATTGTGCCATGGCGTGGTTGGCCAAAACTCCACACTACGGTTCTCATGCTGGATAAAACAAAATCTCGAAAATTCAAGATTACAAAACGTAATATGCAATAAATTGAGTACCGTATTGCGATCAAGGCGGTGCAACGTAATGTTGACTTTTTACAAAAAAGGCCTAACCACTATATGTAGTAGTTAGGCCTTTATGTTCTTCAGTTTCAGTTTTACTTATTCCCCACCATCGGCGCAATCACTGCAAGGAACCGTCTGGCAACTGCCTGCAACTCCGGGCTGCGTTCAAGGGCGGCATTGATGTTTTCGGCATTGCTGTAATAAATTTGTATCACTTTGCGGCCCACAGCGCTGTTCGCAAGCTTGCTGTCGCGGAAATCACGCAGGTTTTCAAGCTCCGGATTATCCACCCCCAGAACCTTGATTGCCGGGCATCTGCGGCCGGGAGTTGTCGTGGTGGTTGTTGTCAGCGAAGGACCCATAGAGCCCGTGGGGCTGCCCCCGATCGCGCCGATGCTTGTGATGCCCATGTCCGACAGGTCGTATTGAACAGGCGGCAAGTTTGTAAAAGTTTTTAAGGACACGCGGTGCATCGTGGGGGCAATGGCTTTTTGCACGTCCATTTGATACACCCAGATTTTGCTCCCGCTATACAAGCTCACGGTCACGCCGCCGTCGCTGCCTGCGGCAAGCAGAAAATAGCGGTGATTCATATTTTCAGTATTAGGGATATCAACGGCGATGTCCCTGTCCTGCAGAAGCGTCCCGTTATCGTCAAAGTAGAACAAGTGGGTGATATGGTCGCTGCCGTCCACATTGCCCAGGGCGACGAACCCTCCCTGGGGCATGCCGACCATGTTTATGAGCGTGCGCTGCAGAATGCTGATATCTTTGATGGTCTGCAGTGTCAGGTTGTCGCTGTAAAAGCAAAGCAGGGGCGTATCCCCGGCCCCACCCGTTGAAAGCCGGCCGCTTTCAGGCACCACCACGAATCCGCCGTTGCTCAGGCTGGCTATATCGCCCGAGTTATGCCAGATGCGGGTCTCTGTCGCCTGCTCAACATCAAGCCGCACGTCTATGGTTTTCAGTAAAATGCCGTCGCCGGAAGTCTGCGTAAGCGCCCCGGAATAGAAATCGTTTTGCACGATCGTGCCGTTTCGCAGGCCCGCATAAAAAATACCGCCCATGGTTGCCGGTATCATACTGCCGCGAATCGTGCCGCTGGTGTCCATATGCCATATGGTAAATATATTTTTTTCGTAGTTACAGCCCTTGACCAGCCAGCCGCTGTCGCCGGCAGTGCGCATGGTCCACCAGTTGGCGAGGGTGTCTATACCGACGGTATTCGTGCTGCCCGTTGCATTGTCGAAAATCGTTACCGATTCCAGGAGTGTATCAAGAACTGCGAAGGCAGCGCTGCTGTCGCAGACATCGCCATAGCCGTCGGTGTCGTTGTCCGCCTGATCGGGATTGTAGACGCCCGGGCAGTTGTCGCTCGCATCAGTGATGTTGTCGCCGTCGCTGTCGCTGTTTTCAGCAAACCCATCAAGTGTCAGTTGTGTCCAGTCGGCGCGGGAATACTGCGGTACAAGCATGAAAATACAAAATACTAAAGCAGCTGCACGGAATTTTTTCATAATGCCCCTCCTCTGATGTGTGATTGCGAATAAATTATGTCCTGTAGATACATGCACTTCCTACTTATTTAAACAGTATTAAATAGAATAAAAAATAATTATTTTGATTGAGGCAATACTATGTCAGATTTTCCCATGCCCACCCCTGCAAGGGCCTACAAAAAAAGGTTTATAAAAAATAAAAAAAAGCAATAACCATACCAAAAAAATTAAATTTCTTTAAACAATCTGACATTTAATAAAAAAGAAGGGAAATCAGATTCTTAAAAAGATTAAAAATTACGCTGCCGATTTGTCACCTTGAAGTGGTAAAAAATGATTGGCTGATTTCAGCCAACAAGAGGCGTTTAAATATATTTTATTGGTTGAATCCAGCCAACGTACTGGATGTGATTGTTTGCTGGGATGGCTTCTTTATAGAAGCAGCAGAACTGTATTCTACAAGAATCAGGCAGAACTCAGACGTTAATGTAAGGACAGCCAGGTAGACTCCGCTTCAAGAACCAGATACAATATCCTGCGCGCTCACTTTGCAGTTAAAACTCAACACTACGGCTCTCATCTAGAACCTGAACCATTACATATGTATTCAACATCACCACAAGAAATCTTTGCTTTTGCAAATTAAGCACAGCCCAATTTCTGCAAAGGCAGGATTCAGTGCTGGCTCCTAAAGCTTATGAAAACTTCTCTATCAGCTCCTGTATCCGCTTTCTCGTGGGAAGATTGTAGGGGCAGCGCTCCTCGCACTTGCCGCAACCTTCGCAGGCCTGCATCCAAATGAGCAGCCCCTTACCAACCTCCAGCCTCTCGGGAGGCAGCTGCTCCACCGGTATGCCCTGCACGGCCTGGTAAAAGATATGCACCATATCGGGCACCCGTATGTCATTGGGGCATGGCATGCAGTAGCCGCACCTGCGGCAGAACCCGGTGCCAAGGGGCGCCACCTCCTGCTCAAAGGCTGCAAGCTCTTCCGGGCTGAGCGCTTCTTCAATTTCAGCGCATGCGATATTCTCCTTAAACTGCGCCACGCTTGCCACGCCATTCAGAATAAGATCGACAGGATAGGCATTAAAAAACCTGAAAGCTTTCTGCGTATTGCGTATAGCACCTCCGGCAATGGGCTTCATGACGATTGAGCCGATGTCAAGGGACCGGGCAAGGGCCAGAAGCTCATGCTCGGCCTCGCGCTCGATCACATTAAACGGGTACATGACCGTATCAAACTCGCCCGTCTGTGCAAGCTCTACAAGCACGCTTATATGGTGGCTCGTGAGGCCGATAAAATCTATGATGCCCTCCTGCCTGGCTTTCCGGAAAGCGTCCATGCCACCGCCACGGGCCATAAAAGCAGCCACCTCATGGGGATAGAGCGCATGCACCTGAAGGATTTCGATATGGTCGGTCTGGAGCTGCGTCAGGCTCTCATCAAGATCCGAGCGGACCTCGTCATGGGTTCGGCTATAGGATTTGCTGGCAATAATACAGTCTTTACGCCGGCCTTTGAGCACCGCTCCCAGGTTGGTCTCCGAGTCCATGTATACGCGGGAGGTATCGATATAGTTGATGCCGTAGTCAAGGGCAGCGGTGATGACCCCGGCTATTACCTCTTCGGTCGCGCCTCCCATGATGGTTGATAACGGTATGCCCCCGAGGCCCCAGCGGGTGACCTCAAGGTTTGTCCTGCCGAGTCGAACTTTTTTCATATGCCTCTTGCCGCATGTGTTTACATCATCTCAGCGCCGACTTCAGCGGCCCAGGCATCTATTGTCTCCCAGTTGCGCCAGTCAGCCTTGTTCTTATCCTCCAAGCGCAGAATGAACCCCAGTATGCGCAGCACGATTTTTTCAAACAGAGAATACTTCTCTTTCGTAAAATCAATAGCTCCGCCAAAAAGCCCGATGGCCACAGGATGAATCTCAGGGTACTTTTCCAGCACCGGGTCAACAAACGACTTTTGCACCGCGGCGCGTGTTTCGGGTGTATCTTCTGACATGCTCGCGCCGACGATAAAAAGGGCTGTTTTCTTTGCGGCAAGCTGATCTTTATACTTTTCCAGAAAGGCTTTCGCGTCGGGCAGCCAGCCGAATTTATAAATCGCGCTTGCCACAATGAACCCGTCGTAGCCTTCCACTTCGGTCACATCCCCGACCCACTTCACCTCAGCATTGAAGCCCATGTCGCACAGGCCGTCGCCGATTCTTGCCGCCACCTCGGCGGTGGAGCCATGTATGGTGTCATACGCGATAAGGATTGTTTTGGTGGCATTGTCAGGTCCGCATGATTTGGTAATACTGTCATTGTCCGTGCGAGGCTTAGCCTGGGCCGGATCGGCGCACATACATACAGCGGCTATAAGGGCTGCGCATGCACACAAAACACGAAATATTCTGTCGGCTGTCTGCATACAACCTCCTAAAAATTTTATAAAACCGGCAATCACTTTGTCCCAGCATATGCTTTGAAAAAGTCATTGCATACAGGCTGTTCAAAAATGCTCAAATGCAAGGCGCGCGAAATCCTGCGAAATGAGGCGTACTTTTTCGTACGCCGCAGTGAAGCATGATGAGCGCAACGCAGCAGATGAGCGTTTTTCAACAGCCTGCTACATCCCGAAATGCATGTCCATGGAGCGCTCTATTCCGCCCTTCTCGCCGAAGATCATCTTCCAGACGCCCACGCCAGGGTCATGGTCTATCAGGCTTTTTAGATAATCGTCGAATACCGCCATGGTGCGCCTGAGCTCATCACCCGCAACCGGCTGCGCTTTTTTGACCATATCGCAAAACAGGCGCAAATACTCTACAATCAGGCTCACAGCCTGTGCATCGAGCGCCTCGGGAATGGATATCTGGCAGGCTGCTACAGAGAAAACCTCCTGAACTTTGCCGCCCTGCTTCTTACTATAGTTCGTCAGCTCAGGGTACCGATCGCGAATTTTTATCATCTCGGCAAAAAGAGCTGAATCGTCATGGTGGGTTTTGCCTGCCCGATGGATATCAACAATCAACATTTTTTTACTCCCCGTACGCATCACCTCGCAGGCAAATACCGGCAAATCATACTGAACCCGGGGCCTCAGAAACATTGAGCGTACGGCAAAAAAAACCGGCAGCTGGGGCCGGATGAAAACAGCCCGCAGCAGCTTGTCCGATGAGAAAACCTCGCCGTCGATCTTCATGAGGCCCAGAGCGCGCCCAGGACGCTCAGGCAGCGGATGTTTGAGCTGCACCGGCTTCAGGTCAAAATAGTTCCGTATCTCTTCCTGCACGATGGGATGAATATTCATAAGGGTGCTCATACCGTTGCGCCTTTCATGGTGTATGCAATTATAGCCTTTTATGCTCCAGGCAGGCTCTCAAGTTCAAAACACTTTAGAGGTACAACTGTACCACAATTTTAGTTCAGGAGGAAAAATATTATATCTTTTCTGAATTATTACAAATGGCAACAATGATGAATGTGGGGCTTTCAGACCAGGCTTTATCGTAAAAAAATGAAAAAAAGGGCTTAGAAAAATTTCTTTTTACTATAGACTTTTTATCCAGCCTATCATTGAGATCAGCCACGGCTTATCTAAATCACAATTCGGTTACAGGAATAAACACATGCTGCCTGTTCTCAGGCACAGAGTATCAGCGCCTATCCTGCACGCCCTGCAGGCTTATAGAAAGCGCTGCTTTGAAATGCAGCGCTCTTATAACAGACGCAAATCAAGCACCTTGCCTGATTTTTTCAGTTCATCTTCAAGCGTCTTGCGCTCGAGCAGCTTCACCTCTACGCGCATGCCCAGGCGATGCGAGAGCGTTGTACGCACGCGCTCGCGAAACAGCTCCTGATATTTTATCTCGTCGAAGGAAACGTTTTCCGGAACCTGGACCCGCACCTCAAGGCTGTCGCGGTTATGATCGCGCCTGGCAACAATCTGGTAGTGCGGCACGCCGCCCTCTATTTCCAAAAGAATAGTTTCGATATACTGCGGCAGTATATTGATCCCCTTGACAATCAGGACATCATCGGTGCGCCCGGTAACGCGCTGCATGCGCACCATGGTTCTGCCGCAGGCGCAGGGGCTGTAGTCGAGGCTGGTGACATCGCCCGTGCGGTACCGGATAAGGGGAAAAGCCTCCCTGGTGAGGGTGGTCAGGACCAGCTCTCCGGTCGCGCCCGGCGGCAGCACCTCGCAGCTCAGAGGATCGATAATTTCAGGCAGGAAATGATCTTCAGCAATATGCATGCCGGCGTGCTCGGAGCACTCCCCTGCAATGCCCGGCCCCATCAGCTCGCTGACGCCGTAGCTGTCGAATGTTTCAATAAACAGGCGCTGCTCGATGTCCCGGCGGGTTTTGTCAGACCAGAGCTCCGCGCCCAGAAGGCCCTTTTTGAGCATCAGCGTCTTGGGGTCAATGCCCAGCGCTTCAAGGCGCTCGGCCAGAATAAGCGCGTAGGACGGCGTTGTGGCAAGCACCGTGCTGCGATAATCCTGCATGATCCTGATCTGTTTGTCAGTCTGCTGGCTCGATGCCGGGATAACCGAGGCGCCTATTCGCTCAGCGCCATGGTGCAGCCCGAAAGCGCCGGTAAAAAGGCCGTAATGGAAGGATACCTGAATCACATCCTCATCGGTGACGCCTGCCGCCGTTAAAAACCGGGCAATGAGGTTGGCCCAGTTTTTGAGATCATTGCGCGTATAGCCGATAACTGTGGGGGTGTCGCTTGTTTCGGTCGTGGTGTGGATGCGGACGACCTCGCGCAGGGGCACGGCGAACATGCCGTAGGGGTAATTCGCCTGCAGGTCATGCCTGGCCGTAAAGGGAAGGTGCCTGAAATCGCTGGGGTTCCGGATATCCTCGGGCACGATCTTTTTCTGGTCGAAAATATGCCGGTAGAAGGAAACGCTTTTATACGCTCGGTTCAGACTCGACTGAAGCCGCTCGAGCTGCAGCTGCCCGAGCTCATCGCGCTGACAGCACTCGAAATTTTTCTCCAGTATTGCCATGCCCGTCCCCTTTCCTGTGTATAGTTATTAGCGCATTATGGCGGCAAGCTCAACAGGTAATCGGCCTCCGCGCGGCTATTCCCAGATCGGCTTCTTCTGCCTGCCCAGGTAGGCCCGCTGCACCTCGTGATTTTCCAGGAGATACTGCGAAGAGCCTTCAAACATTATTTTGCCCGTCTCGATGACATACCCCCGGTCAGCATATTTCAGGGCCATTTTCGCGTTCTGCTCGACAAGAAAAACCGTTGTGGCGTGCTGGTCGCGCAGCCGGGCTATGGCCCTGAAAATTTCGCTTACCACCATGGGCGCAAGCCCCATGGACGGCTCGTCAAGCAGCAGCAGGCGCGGGGCCGACATGAGGGCCCGCGCAATGGCCACCATCTGCTGTTCCCCGCCGCTGAGCGTTCCGGCAAGCTGCTCGCGGCGCTCATGGAGGCGGGGAAACATCTCATACATCAAAGCGATATCGTCATCTATCCGCTGGGCGGCACCGGAGCCCCTGCGGCAGTAAGCGCCAAGCCTCAAATTGTCCAGCACGCTCAAGGGGCCGAAAATCTGGCGCCCCTCCGGCACCTGTGAGATGCCCTCCCGCACGATCCGGTCGGCGCTCATGCCGGTAATGTCTGAGCCGCCGCAGCTGATGCGGCCCGAGCGCGGGGCAACGATGCCCGATATGGTATTGAGCAGCGTCGACTTTCCTGCGCCGTTGGCCCCGATAAGGGCGACTATCTCCCCCTGCCCGATGTGCAGGGAAACATTCTTCAGCACATGTATATCGCCGTAAAAAGTATTTATATTCTTTAGAATAAGCATAAATTTTTTTAATGCTGCTGTGCTACAATCCTATTTTTCTGCGCCCTCAAGCTCAGGAGCCTTTTTCATTCATCCCTGCCAAGATACACTTCGATGACTTGCGGGTTTGCCTGAATCTGCTCGGGCGTTCCCCATGCCAGCCGGGAGCCGAAATTGAGCACCAGTATCTCATCGGCTATATCCATAACAAGCTCCATATCATGCTCAACGATAATGACCGTTATCCCCCGGTCGCGGATCGTGCCGATGAGCTGGCCAAGGGCGCGCGTCTCCTGGGTGTTAAGTCCGGCGGCAGGCTCATCAAGGAGCATGACGGACGGCTCGGCTGCCAGTGCCCTGCCGATTTCAAGAAGGCGCTGCGTGCCGATCGGCACGGATGCGGCAGGCTGCTGGGCAAGATCGCCAAGGCCGACCATATCGAGATAGTACAGCGCCTTGTCGCCAATAGCCTTCTCCTCACGCCGCATGCGGCCAAGGCTCAGGGCCGAGGCAATCATGCCGCAGCCCGTTTTTGTATGGCGGCCGACCATCACATTCTCAAGTACGGTCATAGTGCCGAAAACCTGGGCTGTCTGGAAAGTGCGGGCAATGCCCAAACGGGCGATGTCATGGCTTTTGAGCCCGGAAATAGTCAGGCCGTTCAGCGCTATTGCTCCGGCTGTAGGCGGGGTCACGCCCGTCATAACATTGATGAGCGTTGTTTTGCCTGCGCCATTGGGCCCGATGACCGCTGTAATGGAACCGCGCCGGACGCCGAAATCGACATTGTTCAGAGCGATAAGCCCCCCGAATTCCTTTCTGATTCCGGCTGCTTCGAGAATTATCTCAGCCACGGCCCCTCACTTTTTTGAGTATGGTAACATACAGGGTCTCAAACCCTCTCATGAGGCCGCCCGGGAGAAACATGACTATCACAAGCAGTATGCTTCCATAGATGATCAGTTCATAGTCATGAAAGGCGCTGAGCGCTTCAGGCAGCAGCGTTAAAAGCGCGGCTCCGAGCACTCCGCCCCATAAATGGCCCATTCCGCCAACGACAATCATGGTCAGGAGCTTCACAGAAAACATGAGATCACTTGCCTGCGGGCTGATAAATGTTACGCTGTGGCCATAGAGCACCCCCGCAAGTGCGGCATAGACGGCGCTGAGCACAAAAATCTGCACCTTCAGGGTAGTGACATTGATGCCCATGGCCGCTGCGGCAACCTCGCTGCTGTGCAGACAGCGAAGCGCGCGCCCTGTTCGGGAATTGATGATATTGGCTGTGAGAATAAAAAGCAGAATAAATACTGCCCAGACAAGATAATAAAACTTGAAATCAGAGTCGAAGCTGAATCCGCCGATCTCTATGGACGGAATACCGGCAAGGCCCGAAGGCCCGCCGGTAAAGCCGACTGAGGCGTTCAGGCAAATGAAAACAATTTCGCCGGCGGCCAGGGTCGCCACGGCAAGATAATGGCCCTTGAGGCGAAGGCAGGCCATGCCGATCACATAGGCAATACCAGCCGTAACGATGATGGCTGCCGCCAGCGCCGGCAAAAAATGAACATTGTATTTTGCTGTAAGAATGCCGGTGGCATAAGCGCCCAGGGCATAAAAAGCCGCATGCCCGAGGGATATCTGGCCGGCATAGCCCATAAGCAGGTTCAGCCCCATGGTAGCGATGCTGAATATGCCGATAAAAACCAGGATACCCAGATAATAGGGATCTTTGAGTGCCAGCGGCAGTACGGCAGCTGCACAGCCGAAAAGCATGATCGGCAGGTGTCGCCTGAACGCCATGCTAAAACTCCTTCAGCCTGGCCGCTTCGCGGCTGCCCATGAGGCCGCTGGGGCGCACCAGCAGAACAATCAGCAGAACGCCCAGGGCTATGGCATCCTTATACTCGGAGGATATGAAGCCGGCGCCGAAGGATTCGAGCACGCCGATAAGAAGCCCCGCAATGACGGCGCCGGTGCCGTTACCAAGGCCGCCGAGCACGGCAGCGCAGAAGCCCTTTAAACCCAGCAATGCCCCCCGGTCGAACTCCATAAGCACGATCGGGGTAAAGGCTATGCCTGCGGCGGCTCCTATGCCGGCGCTCATGGCAAAGGACAGCAGCACGATACGCTTCACATTGATGCCGACAAGGCTTGCAGCCACCGGGTTGACCGAACAGGCGCGCATGGCCTTGCCAGGAATGGTAAAATTGAAAAAAAACGCCAGCAGCGCGACGACCGCCATAAGAATACCGATTATCCAGAGGGCCTGAGGCAGAATGGTGGCTCCAAGCAGATGCAGCGGCTCCTCGCCTGAAAAATGGGGCAGGCTGTAGGTCTGCTTGCCCCACAGGAGCATGGCAGCCCCCTTGAATATGATGGAGCCCGCAAGGGTTATGATGATCAGGATAAGCACCGGCGGTTTTTTAAGCGGGAAAATGGCAAGCCGCTCAAATGCAGCGCCGATGCAGGTGACAATCAAAACAGACAGAAGAAACCCGGCAGGCAGCGGCAAATTGAACGCTGTTGTCAGCCACACCATGACCATGCCGCCGAGCATGACAAATTCGCCCTGGGCAAAATTGATGATGCCGGTAGCATTATAGATAATATTGAACCCGAGCCCGACCATGGCATAGATGCTGCCGATGGTGAGGCCGGTGAACAAAAACTGAATGATTTGACTCAGCAGTGACATGACTTTGGATAAGAAAAGAGGCTAAACCGCCGGCAGAAAATTCCTATGGTTTAGCCTCAGCATTACAAAATTTAAGCGTTGTTACTTGGCCACCACGATTTTGCCATTTTTCACGGTCAGCATTTCGAAAGAGTTTTTATCGAGCCCGCAGTGGTCCTCGGCCGAATAGTTGAAGATGCCGGCAGTGCCCACAAAGCCCTTTTTGTTTTCAATAAAATCACGAATCTTGGCTCTGTCGGGGCCTACAGCCCTCAGGGCTTCCACAACGAGCATATAGGCGTCATAGCCATGACCGCCGAAGGTGCTCACATCGGTCTTGAATTTTTCCTCATAATCTTTTTTGTACTTTGCAAGAACGGCCTTTTGCGGATTCGTGTCAGGCAGGCTGTCAACAGCAAGCAGCCGTCCGCAGGGAAACAGCACGCCCTCGGCGGCATCGCCCGCATCCTGGGCATATTTAATATTGCCAAAACCGTGGCTTTGGAACAGGGGCATGGTCATGCCCAGCTGCTTTTTGTTTTTCATGACCGTGGTTTGAGCAGGGATGATCTCCCAGTTAATAATGGCCTGAGCATCGGTTCCCTTGATTTTGGTAAGCTGGGCCGTCATATCAGTATCCTTGGGGCCGTAGGTCTCATCAGCAACAATAGTGATGCCATATTCGAGGGCGAACTTTTTGAGCTGCTCGCGGCCCGCCGTGCCGAAACCCGTCGTTCCCGACATGATGGCGGCCTTGGTCAGCTTCATGTCCTTCATTTTTTCGTAAATGCGGCGCACCGCATCCGCATCACTCTGCGGGGTTTTAAAAACCCATTTCTTGACAGGCTTCACAATATCTTCTGCGGCAGCGCAGGAGACCAGTGGAATTTGCGCCTTTTCAACGATGGGAATGACCGCCATGGTGTCGCCGCTGCGCGTCGGGCCGATAATGGCTGCGACCTTGTCGTTAATCAGCTTCTTGACCTTCATGACCGCCTTTGCCTCATCTCCCTCATTGTCTTCAATGATCAGCTCGATCGGGTGACCATTGATTCCGCCGGCGGCATTGATCTGGTCGGTGAGCATAAGGGCTGTATTGCGCTCTGGCTCTCCCAGCAGCGCGGCAGGGCCGGAAACGGCAAATACGGCGCCGATTTTGTACGGCTCAGCGGCTCGAACGGTTGACGCGCACACAAACAGACACAGTGCTCCAGCAAGTAACAATTTTCTCATAGCCTTACCCCCTTGTAAAAAAATGTTTGTAGCATATACGGCCGACGCGTCTGCAGTCATGCCGCGGCCTGAAAACACCTGTCACAGATTGTACACCTTTGCGCCTTCAAGAATGGTGATACCCGCTTCCGATAGCGCCTTGATTGCCCGGTCATTCCCGTCAAAGCGAAAGATGATGATCGCGTTGTCCGAACTGCGTTCGATGAAGGCGTACATGTACTCCACATTGACGCTCTGCTTTTCAAGCAAAGCAAGGATGCCCGCCAGCCCTCCGGGGGTATCAGGCACCTCAACGGCGACCACCTCGGTTTTGCTCACCGTGAAGTCATTGTCCTTAAGAGCTTTCATGGCTTTATCATTATCGTTGACAATGACGCGCAGGATGCCGAAATCGGATGTATCGGCGATGGAAAGAGCCCTGATGTTAACGCCGGCGCTGCCCAGCACACGCATCACCTCGGCAAGGCGCCCCGACTTGTTTTCCAGAAAGACCGATATCTGTTCTACCTTCATACTGCCTCCTTACAATTGAGGAATTGATGCATTGAGTAATTATGGGAATTTCATGCGGCAAGTCCTTAATCCCCACATCCCGGAATCATCCTTACAATTGCCGTTTATCGATCACGCGCTTGGCTTTGCCCTCGCTTCGCTGTATCGTCTTTGGCTCGACAAGGGTACATTTGCAGGACACACCGAACATTTCCTTAATGTCATGCACGACGCGCTTCTCTATCACCTCAAGCTGTTTCACTTCATCTGAAAAGATTCTCTCGTTGACCTCAACCTGCACCTCTATGGTATCCAGGTTGTTCTTGCGGTCGACGATGAGCTGATAGTGCGGCTCCAGACCCTCGATCTGCATGAGGGCGCTTTCAATCTGCGAGGGGAAGACATTGACGCCGCGGATAATAAGCATATCATCGGTTCTGCCCGTAATGCGCTCCATGCGCACAAATGTACGGCCACAGATGCACAGCTCGGGGTTCAGGCATGATATATCGCGGGTTCGGTAGCGTATAACCGGGAAGGCTTCCTTGGTGATAGAGGTAAACACAAGCTCGCCTTTTTCGCCATAGGGCAGCGGCTCGCCCGTTTCGGGATCGATGATTTCCGGAATAAAGTGGTCTTCAAAAACATGCAGGCCTCTTTTCGCCTCGATGCATTCACTGGAGACGCCGGGCCCGATGACCTCGGTCAGCCCGAAAATATCAACGGCGTCTATATTGAATATTTTTTCAATCTGCTCCCGCATCTTCTCCGACCACGGCTCGGCGCCGAAGCAGCCGACCCTGATTTTAAAATCCTTCGCCGGGTCAATGCCCATATCACGGGCGACATCGGCAAGGTGCAACGCGTAGGACGGCGTGCAGGTGATGGCCGTGGGGCCGAAGTCTTTCATGATCATGATCTGCCGCTTGGTATTGCCCCCCGAAATGGGAATGACCGAGGCGCCGATTCGCTCAGCGCCATAATGGGCGCCCAGCCCCCCCGTAAAAAGGCCGTAGCCATAGGAGTTGTGAACAATGTCGCCCTTATGAATGCCCGCGGCGGTCAGGGTGCGCGCCATAAGTTCCGCCCAGGTGTCGATATCCCGGCGTGTATACCCTACCACGATGGGCTTGCCCGTGGTGCCCGATGATGCATGCACGCGCACCACGCTCTCCATGGGTACGCTGAACAGGCCGAAGGGATAGTTGTCGCGTAGGTCGGTCTTGACGGTAAATGGCAGCAGCCGCATATCCTTGAGCGACTTGATATGCGAAGGCTTCAGGCCGGCTTCATCAAATTTTTTCTTGTAAAACGGCACAGTAGCGTACACGCGGTCTACCGTTGCCTTAAGCCGCTTGAGCTGCAGGCTCTCCAGCGCCTCCCGGGGCAGGGTTTCAAATTCTTCGTTCCAAATCATAGGGCACACCCTCCTGTAGTTAGTGTTGCTCTCTCCCAAGCGCAAAGGCTTTTAAGTTAAGATCAACCAGCTTCGGCGGCAGCATGGCTCGAATAGCCTCATGCCATATATTCTCCGCCACATCAAAAAACCGCGACAACGCGCCCACAAAAGCCACATTCAGGGCCTTGGCATTGCCCGCCTGTTTTGCAAGCCCCAGAGCATCCACCAGCTCGAAACGGCGATAGTGTTCAGAAAGCAGCCCGGGGATAGTGCCGGGGTACTCATCCTTGCCGAGCGTCACCGACGGCGGAAGTATTTTCTGGTTATTGACAAGCACGACGGCATCAGGGCTGAGAGTGTTTAGATAGCGCATTGTTTCCAGCAATTCAAATGAAAAAAGAATGTCAACTTCACCGTCCTTTATGAGGGGCGAATAGACTTTTTTCCCGAAACGCACATGGGTGGTCACGGAACCGCCGCGCTGGGCCATGCCGTGCACTTCGCTTTTCTTGACATCGAAGCCGGCTTTCATCATGGCCTCGGAAACGATTTCGCTTGCGAGAATGACGCCCTGACCGCCAACACCTGCCATCAATATATTGGTAACCTTCTCCATATCAGGTCTCACTTCCCCTCGCTAATGGCTTCTTTTTTGCAAATCTGTGCGCAAACCGTGCAGCCCGTGCAGAGCGTCTGGTCGATAAAAGCTTTTCCCTTATCGCCCTCATTGCGCCACTCCAGGGCCGGGCAACCGATCTGCAGGCAGGCCCTGCAGCCGATGCAGGCAGCCTCGTCTACAACATGGGGCTTACGGGTCGCTTTAAACTCCCGGCGATGCAGAACGCAGGGGGCCTCTGAAAGGATTACCGAAGCCTCGGGCCGGTTCACTTCTTCCTGAACAACGCTCCTGACCTGGGCCAGATCATACGGATTCACTTTTCTGACATGCTCAATGCCCAGCGCACGGCAGAGCACTTCATAATCGACCTGCCTGGCGGGTTTTCCCATAAGGGTAAATCCCGTGCCCGGATGCTCCTGCCGGCCGGTCATGGCGGTAATGCGGTTGTCGAGAATAATAACCGTGCAGCAGCCCTGGTTATACGCGATATCAAGCAGGCCCGTTATGCCCGAATGCAGAAAGGTCGAATCGCCGATGACAGCCACCGCCTTGCCCAGATTATTTTCCCCCAAAGCCTTGT
>JAFGCP010000123.1 GCA_016932595.1 Deltaproteobacteria bacterium | reverse complement strand
TGGGCTCACCAGGATTCGAACCTGGGACCACCCGGTTATGAGCCGGAGGCTCTACCAACTGAGCTATGAGCCCGCACCACACAATATTAATATTCAACAAAACTTTTAAGTTTCTTGTTCCGGATCGGATGCCGCAGTTTGCGCAGTGCCTTGGCTTCGATCTGACGAATGCGCTCGCGGGTTACATCAAAATCCTTGCCGACCTCCTCAAGCGTATGATCGGCCTTTTCCCCGATGCCGAACCGCAGCCGCAGCACCTTCTCTTCGCGCGGCGTCAGCGTCGAAAGCACCGACTGGGTCTGCTCGGAGAGGTTCTGGTAGGTCACGCTGTCCAGCGGGTTAAGTATTTTTTTGTCTTCGATGAAGTCTCCGAGATGGCTGTCTTCCTCTTCGCCGATGGGCGTTTCAAGAGAAATGGGCTCCTTGGCGATTTTCAGAACCTTGCGCACTTTTTCAAGCGGCAGCTCCATTTTTTCGGCGATCTCCTCGGGCAGGGGCTCGCGGCCGTTTTCCTGCACGAGGTAGCGCGATGTCCGGATCAGCTTGTTGATCGTCTCGATCATGTGAACCGGTATGCGGATCGTCCGGGCCTGATCGGCAATGGCGCGGGTTATGGCCTGGCGTATCCACCAGGTGGCATAGGTGCTGAACTTATAGCCCCGCTGATATTCGAATTTTTCCACGGCCTTGATAAGGCCGATATTGCCTTCCTGAATGAGGTCCAGAAACTGGAGGCCCCGGTTGGTGTACTTCTTTGCCAGGCTTACCACCAAGCGCAGGTTCGAACGGACAAGCTCGTCTTTTGCCGTTTTTGCCTTGAGCTCGCCGCGGTCGATCTGATCGATGGCGTCCTTGAGGCCGTCAATGGAAAGGTCCGCCTGTTTTTCAATATCGCGTATCTGCCTGGAAAGGCCGCGTATTTCCTTGTCAAGCTCCTGCAGTTCGGCTACGCTGACGCCTGTCTTGCGCTTGATCTTGCGCTGCTCATCCTTGCTGTCTTTGCCCAGGCGGATGAAGCGGCGTATGTCCTTGGTGTCAAGGCCGACCTTTTTGCAGCAGTGTATGATCTGCCGCTCCAGTTTGTCTACCTGATACAGAAATTCCCGGAGCCGCGCAACGGTCTTCTCAAGATATTTTCTCTTGAGATTCATTTCCTGCAATACAGTATATATGTCTTCCTTGTTGGTATCAATCTTCTGGCGGAGATTTTTTTTGCGCGTTTCCGTCAGGTCCTTTTTCGTTGCCAGGGCGTTTTCATGCCGCAGGTTTTCATTGTAGATTTTCCTGATGCGCTCGACCTGCTCCAGAAAGACGGAGCCGTAGCTTTCTTCGTCGATTTCATTGTCCTCATCGTCAAGGTCGGCGATGATGTCGCAGATGGAGCGGTTGCCTTTTTTCAGCAGATCGCCGAGGCCAAGGACGCCCTGAATGATGATGGGTGAATTGAAAACAACGCTGAGCACTTCATTTTCCCCGTCTTCAATCCGCTTGGCGATTTCGACTTCTTCTTCACGCGATAGAAGCGATACCGAGCCCATTTCCTTGAGATACATGCGGACGGGGTCGTTGATTTTTCCGTAGAGATCTTTTTCTTCGCTGGGCTCGTCTTCCCCCTGAACGATTTTGGCGACCTTGCGCTGCTGCAGGCGCACGTTCTGGGTTGAGTCAACGATTTCGATATCCATTTCGCCGAACATGAGCATCAGCTCATCGATCTGGTCGGGAGACACAATCTCGGGGGGCAGCACGTCATTGACTTCGTCATAGGTCAGGAAGCCTTTTTCCTTGCCTATGTCGATGAGCTGTTTGACCTGCTCGATTTTTGGTTTTCTTCCCATTAAGTCGTCTCCTTATCAGCCCTGAAGAAAATGCACGGCGCCCTTGGTTATCTGTTTCTGTTCTTCAACAAGCTGTACGTATTTATGCTGGTAGTCAACGGATGCAGCCTCGTCGCGAGCCGCCTCAGCCTGCTTCAGCAGCATGCCGACCCGCTTTTTTTCTCCGGCCAGCTTCTGCAGGCGAACCGTCCGCAGGCAGTCATCAAGGGCCTTTGCCGGGTCGCCCGGCGGGTTTTCAAAAAAAGACGCCTGCGCAAGGAGCCGCTGCATCGGCTGATCCTGGATGCTTTCGACAAGCTGCGGAATATCAAGCGCGCCTGCCTGACGGAAGGCCGATGTTATGAAAAGCCCGAGCTGCCGCAGATCCGGCTGCGTAAAGCTGTCAAAAATATTTTCTTCGATGCGCCCGATAAAATCAGGATGCGCTATCAGTATCTTTAATATTAATATCTCGGCATGTTTAGCCGAACCTGTAGCACTTTCTTGCCGCTGCGGCGCTGCCTGAACCGCTGCTTTGCGCGCCGCGGGGCCGGCGCCCCGGGAGCGGATCTGGCTATGGCTGACACCGATGCGCCGCGCTATTTTCTGCTCGTACAGGTCGCGCTCCATCGGGTCCGTAACCTGCTTCAGCAGGGCAACGGTTTCATCGCAGACGGCAACTTTGCCGCGCGGTGAGGCGATATCGTGCCGGGCAATGATCCGTTCAATGACAAAATCCAGCAGAAAGCCCGCTCCGGCTATTTTTTCCCGAAAGGCCGCCCCGCCCTGTGTGCGGACAAAACTGTCCGGGTCTTCGCCTTTGGGCAGTACGATAACCCGGGGAGAAATGCCGTTGTTCAAAAACGGCTCCATGCTGCGCGCCATGGCTTTTTCGCCGGCCGGGTCCGCGTCAAAAACGGTTATAATGTCCCCGGTGTAGCGCTTGAGCAGCTGTATCTGGTGTTCCGTCAGGGCAGTGCCCAGAGCGGCGACAGTGTTTTTTATGCCGGCCTGATGCAGCGTCAGCACATCAAGATACCCTTCGACGATAATGGCGGCGCCTTCCTTTTGAATATGCTGACCGGCGCTCTGCAGGCCATAGAGATTCTGTCTCTTATTATATACCACAGATTCGGGAGAATTTAGGTATTTCGGCTCTCCCTGATCGATTATCCGCCCACCAAAACCGATAATATTGCGCGATGCATTCCAGATCGGAAACAGTATCCGGTTGCGGAAACGGTCATAGTACTGCCCGCCGCTCTTGCTGACAATCAGGCCAAGCTTGGCTGCCAGCGGCGCTGAATGGGGCGTGCTTTTAAGGTGCTGCACCACCGTATCCCAGCTGTCCGGCGCAAAGCCGATACAGAAGTCCTCCATGACCTCTGCCCCTAAGCCCCGCTGCGCAAGGTACGCGCGTGCCCTGCCTGCGCGCGGATCATTGAGCAGCAGGCGATGATACAGCTGCGCAACGGCTTCATTGATGCTGAAGAAAGACTCCCGTTCGCTCAGGCGCTGACGTTCGAGGCTGTTCAGCGGCTTTTCAGGCAGGTGTATCCCATAGCGTTTGGCCAGAAGGCGGGCGGCCTCGGCGAAGCTCAGATTGTCATGCTTCATGAGAAAGGCGAATATATCGCCGCTGACGCCGCAGCCGAAACAGTGAAAAAACCGCTTGCTTTCATTGACATAAAAAGAAGGGGTCTTTTCATTGTGAAAGGGGCACAGCCCCTTGTGATTAATGCCCACCTTTTTCAGACCGATATAGTCTGAAATGACATCCACGATACTGCTTGTTTCCCTGATCTCGCGTATCTTCTCCTCAGGGATGAACTGGGTTGTGGACTCCTGCATAGGAAGCACTATTTCGGCACAATATAAGACAGCTTTGCCGGCCGGCCATGACAAGAAAAAGCGGCACGTGGTATGCCCGTCTCCGTGCCTGCCTGGTATGTTGCCGAGTTTTGCCTTGAACAGCCTGCCTGAGAACAATGTTTATCAGGCATAATCCCATAATATTGGCTATTTTTCCTTAATTGTCAAGGCCATTCTTTTGGAAATATTTTTTTGTCTGCCGGTTGAGGAATTTTTTTATGTCTTCGGCGGTCGTGAACGAAAAGAGCTGATCGACCACTTCCCTGCAGTGCTGGTAGTGCA
>JAFGCP010000122.1 GCA_016932595.1 Deltaproteobacteria bacterium | reverse complement strand
GCTGTTTGGCTACGCATAAGGCAAAAAAGAAGCTTTTATCTGTTTATTCCGGTTTGTGCCTGCCGCAGTTCCCGCCGGAGTTTTTTTACCTCACGGCTGAGCTTGAACCTCTGCACGACATCAAGCAGGTTCCCCGCTATGACACCTATAAAAAACGGCGCAATGACAAGTCCCCAGAGGGGGAATGTTTCCGCCATGTCGTTATAATAGGTCAGCGTTACGGCCTGGCTGTTGTGCATGGCAAAATATATAAGAACAAAAAGAACCGCAACAATGCAGCAGGTGTTAAGAAAAATTTTCATGACGCCTCAGTACGCGGAACACAAGCTTTCTCTGGACATCAAGCTTTTAGGTCCTGCTGTTTTGATATGATGCCCGCTATCATTTCGCGACGGAACCTCCACGAATTTCCGACCCTGAACCCGGGCAGGTCGCCTTTTTTGACCAGCTTATAAACCGTAATTTTTGAAAGCTTTAAAAAATCGGCCACTTCTTCAACTGTCATGATTTGTGAAGATTCTCTTGATGTTGTCATAGCAAGGCTCTGCTCCTTCTAATTTTTTTTTAAAAACTGTTAAATGATGAAAAGGATTAGATTTAATGCTTCAACATTTTGAGATGTCCTATTAACATATTTTTTAACACATAGAAGAAAAAAAATCAATAAAAACTTATTATGGCAAAATTTAAATAAATAATCATAAAATGACCCCATCGAGTTCAAGACAGTGGAATAGTGCATTTTCCAAAAATATGCTGGTGGCGAGGGAAAAGATTTCCAAAGAAAAAAAATGGTATTTTTAAATCATACTGTCAAGAAACGGATAGTGTGAGCATGCGCGGCAGTGTTCTGTCGATGGCAAAAGCCGGGATCCAGAACAAAAGCACACTGGATGCCGAATTAAGTCCGAAATGACGAAACAACTTCCCTGTCCCGCTGCTTGCGGCGTGATATGCACGCAATTACTGCCAGCCAGGTGGCTGCAAACTGCGGAATCACAATTCAATATACAGGCAGTTGATTATCTGTTAATAAATTATTATAAAAAAGCTTGAAGCAAGAGCTGTATGCGTTCATTGCAAATAGGGTTATACGGGATTATAATAAAGCGGTTCTCGTATGGTTTATCATTGAAGCAGGCAGCAGCCATCTGGTGCTTGAGCATGATTGTACAGTATGAGGCGAAAAGCCGCTCAGCGATCAAACGGCAGCGAGCAGGCACAACACGGGGAATGCCTATGTATGAGATATCGATTCAGACGGTTTTTTCAGCGGCCCATCGGCTACGGAATTATCAGGGCGATTGCGAGGCTTTGCATGGCCATAACTGGAAGGTTCAGGTGACCGTACAAGCCCGCAAGCTGAATGATCTTGGCCTTGCCATTGATTTTAAACTATTGAAAAAAATGACCAATGAAACGCTGGCGCGCCTGGATCATGCCTGCCTCAATGATATTGCTCCGTTTTGCGATATGAACCCTTCATCGGAAAATATCGCCCGCGTGCTTTTTGAAGAGATGAAAGCAGGCATTGGGGCATATGGCGTCAGCCTGGTAAGGGTTTCTGTCTGGGAATCGGATAATGCCTGGGCATCCTATTTTGAAGGGTAATGCTGCCATGCCTCTCAAAGACATGCAAAGCCAGAACGACCATCGCCGCATAGAAATTGACAAGGTCGGCGTCAAGGGCATACGCTATCCCATAGTCGTGCTCGACAAAATCAACAGGGTGCAGAACACCGTTGCGACGATCAACATGTATGTGAGCCTTCCCCACCACTTTAAGGGAACCCATATGAGCCGCTTCATTGAGGTGCTCAATGCCTATCGCCACGGGATCAGCACGCGGAATATCGCAGAGATACTTATCAAAATAAAGGAAAAGCTCCGGTCGGAATCGGCGCACATTGAAATTTCCTTTCCTTTTTTTATCGAGAAGCAGGCACCGGTCACCGGTGCGTCAAGCCTTATGGAATACACCTGCCATCTCGTGGGATCGCACCGCGAGAAGCTCGATTTGATTGTCGGCGTCGAGGTTCCGGTCACAACCCTGTGCCCCTGCTCGCGGGAAATCAGCAATTACGGGGCTCATAATCAGCGCAGCCTTGTGCGGGTTCAGGGCCGCTTCAAGAAATTTTTCTGGATTGAGGACCTGATAGCCCTCATTGAGTCATGCGCGGTAAATGAAATTTATCCCCTGCTCAAGCGGCCGGATGAAAAGTTTGTAACTGAAAAGGCCTATGATAATCCCATGTTTGTTGAGGACATCGTGCGCTCCGTTGCATCGCGCCTGGATCTCGACAGCAATGTCACCTGGTATATGATCGAGTCGGAGAATTACGAAAGCATACATAATCACAGCGCCTATGCGCTGGTAGAAAAGCAGTAACCGCTTGCGCCGCAGCAGCGTTTTTCGTGCGGGCAGGCCGAAGGATATGCTGAAAATCATTTTCCGGGAGGATATGCCATGAATATGTTCGCGAAACGATGCGCCTGTGTCTCTGCCGCACTGCTTTTCATACTGCTTGCGGCGCCGCGCTCTGCCGAAGCCATGCGTTTTGAATATGCCGCAAGCCAGGATGGATTTCAGTGCAAATACCTCATGCCCTTTTTTGGTTTTGGCAGGGTGGATCTGACCGGCCCGGATGATGAGCCGGAGGATATCGCCTTGCGTTTTCTTTTCATAAAGTTTGCCACCGTTCAGCTGTCGATTGCTTCTATAAACCCCGATGCGCAACCGCCCAACCTCATGCTGCGCTATGATATTACCAGCCGGTTTTCATCTGTACCACTATCCGGCGCTCTTCCGGTTGCTTTTGGAGATGGCGGCCTGAGAATAAAGCTTTTCCGCCCATGGTTTTTATGGACCAAGGGCAATGACGCGGATCTGCGGCTGCTGCTGACCAGAAAAAAAACAAAGGCCCTTTTTGAGTTTGATCTGCCCAAGCTTCAAGGCACATGGGCAGATGAGGCAAACAGCCAGGACAATCAAATCCATCAGTCAATAACCAACAATGATAATGAGACCCTTGCGGATATTGACATGACGTTTACCTATTTGCCCGCTTTTTTCACGAAAGTTACGTATGCTATAACCGTCATGCCTGATCCCGTTGGCGCACCTGATAATTCATCCAGCTTTGACGGCAATCTGGTGCTGCCCAACGGCAGTTATCATGCCTGGTTTAATGCTGAACCGTAAGAGGGCTGCAGCCAGGAACTGTGGGCCGCCTGCCTGCCGCTTTAAAAAAACCGGCAGGAGCTATTATTCCCCCTTTAGCAAAGGGGGTTGGGGGGATTTGTCAGATTGCAAAAAATCCCCCTGTATCCCCCTTTTCCAAAGGGGGATGAAAACAGGCATGTTTTTTTTGTATACATACTATTGCCCCTCTTGTTTATGGGACGCTATACTCAGATTGATGCGCACTGCGCAGCCTGCAGACTCCTTCATTTGAAATGACAATGCGGTTGCACTATTTTGAGAAATGCTCGAAGGTTATCCGGTATTTTAAACACATCACCAGCTGTATCTTATCAAGAATTTTATCTGAAATTTTATGAAACAGCTGCGTATCGGCTATCTTTCCACACTGTATCACACCTCCCATATCCTGAAGCACCAGGGAAGCATTGATGCCGTGCTCGGCATTGCGGCGCAGTGGCAGCTGTTTGGAACAGGGCCTGCCATGATCGAGGCTTTTGCCCGGGGAGAGCTCGACCTGGGCTATATCGGCCTGCCTCCTGCCATGATCGGCATCAGCCGCGGCCTGCCCCTTAAGTGCATTGCCGGCGGGCATAGTGAGGGTACGGTGATGGTCGGGCCCGCTGCTATGGGCGCGGCTCACGAGATGCAGGAGAGGAACGATATTCTTGCGCGTTTTGCCGGCAAAAAAATCGGCGCACCTGCCCGCGGCTCGATTCATGACATTATCATCCGCCACCTTTTGCGCTCACAGGGCGTTGCCGGCGCTACGGTGGTCAATTATCCGTGGGCCGATCTTATGCCGCAGGCCATTGCCGATGGCGAGATCGCAGCGGCAGTGGGCACGCCGCCCCTTGCCGCAGTGGCGAAGGCCTGGTACGGCCACAGCATTCTCATACCGCCCGGGCTTATGTGGCCCTTCAATCCCAGCTACGGCATCATCGTGCATGCAGCCATGCTGCGGGAGAAAAGTTTTCTGGAGGGCTTTATCGGGCTGCATGAGCAGGCCTGCAATTGTATTCGAGAGCAGCCGCTCGATGCTGCACGGATTCTATCGCAGGCCGCGAAAGTCGTCGATGCGGCCTTTGTGCAGAAAGTGCTGGCTGTTTCGCCGCATTACTGCGCGGCATTGCCAGAGCCCTATCGCGCGGCAACCATGGCATTTGTGCCGGTGCTGCGGGAGCTGGGGTATATTGACCGGGAGCTGTCGGAGGGGGAGGTCTTTTATCTATCCTTTATCGGCCGGGTGCATGCCGGGCCGCACCATTACTGATCGTCATGCTTCTTTTTGCCGGGCAGCCCTCAACCACGACGGTGAATTCGCCTTTTATCACAGAGCTGCCCAGTTTATCGGCAAGAACGGAAAGCGTTCCGTATATGAATTCCTCATGCAGCTTGGTAAGCTCCCGGGCAACAACTGCGCGCCGGTCGCCAAGCACCTCCAGCATATCGGCAATGGCTGCCTGAATTCTGTAGGGGGATTCATAGAAGATGAGCGTCCGTTCTTCGCCGGCTATTTTTTTAAGCAGATTTTTGCGTTTGCCCGATTTTGGCGGCAGAAATCCTTCAAAGGCAAAACGGTGCACGGCCAGGCCAGAAGCGCTCAGTGCGGCAATGGCGGCGCAGACGCCGGGCAGGGGCACGACGGGTATCGATTCGGCAATGGCAGCGGCAACAATGCGAAATCCCGGGTCTGAAATGGTGGGCGTGCCTGCTTCAGAAACAAGGGCAATATTTTTTCCCTCCTTCAGCTGGCTTACAAGCCAGCCGGTTTTTACCTGCTCATTATGCTCAAAGTAGCTGGTAAGGGGCTTCTTTATGGTATAATGGTTCAAAAGGATTGAGGTTTTGCGCGTATCCTCTGCGGCAATGAGATCAACCTCGGAGAGAATGCGCAGCGCCCGCATGGTGATATCTTCGAGATTGCCGATAGGGGTTGAAACAATATAGAGTGTGCCTGTCGACATATTGGCGGTCCTTGTTAAAACGTTCTTGTTCACCGGGAGTGTAATGCATCAGGGAGGTGCTGTCCACAGATTATGAAAAAAAAGAGAAAGGCAGTCAGCCTGTCACCGCAGCTGGAGCAGCTGCTCAGCAGCAATGCGGGCCTGGAAGACGGGCTGCGCACTAACAAAAAATTGCTGCAGGACCTGGCAGGCGCCGTGAAGGCGCTCTCGGATGCTTATGTTGAGCCGGAGAAGTGTGACTGGAAAGCGCTTTACAAGAACACAGCAGCTGTTAATGCCTACCTGCTCTACTATCTGCCGGTCAATCTGGTAAAGCTTTTTCCGCTGTTGGATGAGCTTGCCAAAGGCGGCGCTTTTGATGTCGCGCAGCGGCAGCATATGTCAGTTCTTGATATCGGCTGCGGCCCCGGCACCTTCATGCTTGGTCTGCTTGAATATATATGCCGGGCCGGCAGGCCGGAGGCTTCCTTCGTTGAATCAATTTCCCTCACCGGCATCGACCGCAGCAAAGACAATCTGGCTGCGGCAGACAGGCTCATACGGCAGTATTGCAGCCCCGGCTGCCTGCCCCAGGGCATGACGGTCACGGCGTCGTTCAGGCAGGGCTCCGTGCTTTCGCCGGATTTTCTGAACAGCCCCGAACTGTTTGATATCATTATCGCCGGAAATGTGCTCGCAGAGCTGCAGGGAGCGGCTCTGCCCTCCTGTCTGTCTGCACTCACTGAGCATTTGGCCCCGGACGGCGTCCTTATTATTATTGATCCAGGTACGCGCCGCGCGGCACAGCGCCTGCTTGAGCTGCGGAATATGCTTCTTCAGCATACTGAATTGCGGCTCTTTGCCCCTTGCCTCTGCGCTGCGGCCTGCCCCCTGCAGGATGACTCCGGGCAGTGGTGCCATGAAAAACTGTTCTGGCAGCCCACGGAGGCGGTCCGCCAGATCGACGGGGTGCTCGGCTTCACCAAAGAAAAAGGGATCAAGTATTCATTCCTGAGTTTTGTAAAGAAGGATGTTGACCGGCTGAGTCCCTATGCGGATCTGGCGCATGAGAACATATGGCGGGTCGGAAGCTATGTGATAAAAAATAAGGGCGAGGACCGGCTGTGGGTCTGCAATGGCCGCGAGCGGCTGCTCTTGCGCCGCCTTGAGCGTAACAGCTCCGAGACAAACAGTGATTTTGAGCAGGCTGAGCGCGGCGATATTGTTTTTGTGGATGGCGCGGTTCCCCGCGCCGTTTTTCATGATCTGCCCAAAGAAGCGGTATTCCGCATTATTCATTGATTCGAAGACAGACTCTGCCATCATGAAGTTTGGTAGGGTGCGCCGCGCGCACCGATGACGGTTATTGTGTTGCTATGCCCGCAGTGTGAAAAACCGGATAGGCGATGGGGTTTTAAATTTGATTTTTGTTTAATTATCGGTGCGCACGGCGCACCCTACGATCTGTCCCGGTTGTTTTTCGTAGTTTTTACCGTACGTAAAAATTTGGGTCTATAACGAAAACTGTGGGTAAAACAACAGCCGAGCAAAAATGAAAATAGCATCTATTGCCTCGTTTTGTTAAG
>JAFGCP010000121.1 GCA_016932595.1 Deltaproteobacteria bacterium | reverse complement strand
TTTCAGCGCCACCTTGATTTCCTTATGCTCACCGGGTATGTCGGCCCTGACGGCAGGCTGACCGGGGACGGCATCTGGGCATCAAAGCTGCGCCTTGACCAGCCGCTTATCATCGCAGAACTCATTCGTAAGAATATGCTGGATGATATGGCCCCTGAGCTGCTTGCCGGCATTATAGCTATTTTTGTAAATGATAAATTCAGGGATATCGATTTGAAACAGGGCTTGCACTGGGACAAGCGGCCCCTGCTTTCGGCCTATTACCGGATGAAGAGCGCGGTGGAGGACATCTTAGCTTTGAAGAAAGAGCATGGTTTTTATGTTCCGCAAATGCAGTTCTGGCCCGCCGCGGCGCTGTTCACCTGGGCGGCCGGAGAAAGCTGGGAGCGGGTCATAGAGCTTACATCCATCGATGAAGGCGACCTTGCCATGCTTGTGTTTAGAACCGCCGACAATCTGCGGCAGATTGCCTCGCTTGATGCTACGCATCCGGTTCTGGCGGCAAAAGCCAAGTCTACAATAGAGCTGCTCTTGCGCGAGCCCATGACCATTCCCACCTGACCGCATATAAGAATTTCCTTTGCCTGGTAGTTTAGTCTTTCCAGCGCTTTTTTGTAAATACTCTAACCGCTATCATTACTTCCTGCTTGATCTGATTTTACAAAGCCGTCACCCCGTTGAAAAACGGGGTCCGGAAAATATCAGATTATTCAAAACCTGGATGCCGGCGTCCGCCGGCATGACGAGAAAGAGACTTTGTTGGTCTTTTTGTGTGCTGTGTTAAGTGGGCTAGAGCATTTTTCAAAAAGCTGTAGCCACATTGTCATTTCGACCAGAGGGAGAAATCCTAGCCGGCCCCCGCGCTATAGCTTCTCGTGCCATTTTTTGAACCATAATGATTTTTCGACTCAGGCAATAAAAATTGTGTTTTCATGAAATAAAACTTGACCCTTGTAAATTTATATGTCAAATGCTAAACAATACTAAATATGAAATAATTCCAATTTGAAAAAAACGCTTGCTAACACTGTTTGTTCTAGAAAAGTGGTTGATCGTTGACGGATTCAAATTTGGTTTTTTTAGGTTATTGAATATTTGCCGTTTATCTACTAATATTTTAATCTATAGCGATCCGCTATAGCTGAACAGTGACAAGTTTTTCTTTACAAGTGTCCAAAAAACAATCTTACGGGAGGAGAAAAAATGGAAAAAAGAAGCATGCAATTGTTGAGCATCTGCCTCATTTTGCTGCTGGTTGCTTTTTCGGCAACAGCATGTAAAAAGAGAAAGGCGACAAAGGACTGGGAAACATCAGCTCATGCTGATTCAACGGCAGAGGCATTCCGCCACTGGGATGAGGACGACCCGGCCGAATGCCCCACCTCCTGCGCAAAGTGCCATTCGACGCAGGGCTTTATCGATTTCGTTGCTGACGGCACTGTCGACGCAGCCGTGCCAGCCGCAGACATTCAGGGCATCACCTGTGAGGCATGCCATGATAACAATGCCGAGGCTTTGACCCAAATCACCTTCCCTTCGGGTGAGACAGTTACCCCGACGGAAGCCTCAACCGCTATTTGCGGCGTGTGCCATCAGGGCCGCGAGTCCGGCGCAAGCCAGATTGCCAAGATTACTGCCGGCGATACCAATATCGAGGATAACGGATCGTTTATACCCTATAGCGACAATCTCACCGCCTATCTTGACACTCCCACCTGCCCTGAGGCAAACGACAATGAAACAGACAATATCACTGATTGCGCGCCGATAACCTTCAGAAACGTCCATTACAAGGCCGCGGCTGCAACGCTCTTTGGCGGGCTGTCGAAAGTCGGCGTCGAGTATGATGGCGTCACCTATCCGGGCAAGAGCGTGCATCCGATCGGCGATTGCGCCGGCTGCCACAATACGCATTCTGGCGCCATCGACGTGGGCCGCAAGGGCAGGAACTGCAATGCCTGCCATGGTACTGTCGTGACGGCTGAGGATATCGGCACGCTGCCGGGCAAGGCTACAGTCGCCAATGCCCTTGCTCTGCTGCTGGCAGGCATTGAGAGCTATGCAGAAAATAATCCGGATACCCCCTGCATCGTCTTTGACGAAGCAAGCTATCCGTACTGGTTTACGGATGAAAACTGCGACGGCACAGTGGGTGATAATGACACTGCCTATGCGGCATGGACGCCGCGGCTTGTCAAGGCAGCCTACAACTATCAGGTCGGCCTGAAGGACAGCGGCGCCTGGGCTCATAACAAGCCCTATATTCTGGCTATTCTCGCCTCGTCCCTTGCAGACCTCACACTGTCAGGGTATGTAACACCGTAACCAGCCGGGCACTATGTGTACGAGAAAGGGAAGCCGCACAAGCGGCCTCCCTTTTTTTAATCTCTTAGGGTTGAATTCCCCGCCGCTTGCGGCGGGGTAGTTCATTGGTTATGGATGATACATGTGTTTGTCTGTGGCCGCTTCCCTTCGGCTTTCCTGCACATCGGGAAAGGGCTTGATGTCCTTGCCTGCAGGAACAGGATTTTTCAACAATGGCATCGGGTTCTCAGTTGCCGGGTCGTGGAGTCAGGTCAGGCTGTTCAATAATATTTCGGCGCCGGGAGGTTCAACGAGCGGTAAAAAGAACCCCTGCAGGTACAGACAGCCAGGAAATTATGGCCATGTAACAAGCAAACTATCGGATGCGTTGCAGTCTAATTACCGGTTAGATAAAAGAGGAACTCGTAGATGGTATCGATGACGCGGCTGTATGTCTGGCGGTCAATGCAGCCGTATTTCTCCTGAAGGAAATGAACTTTCTGCAGCGTTGTCGGAATATAATTGGAAAACGCTTTTTCGCTGTCAGAGCGGAAAACCGAATTTTTCGGATTGAGATTTGAATATTCTAGAAGCCCTATTTGATAGGATGACTGTATAACCTTCAATGCAGGCATGCGAACTTTAAATCCCTCCGGGTAGCCGGCGCTCAGCTGAAAATAGATGGTTGTGAGATTTGTCTTTCCTGAATTAAACATGGCGGCAAACACATCATAGGTGGCGGGGAAGATTTCAGCAAGAGTTCTGCCTCTCAGCATATTCTGGGTTGGCCCTACATCAAGAAACATCACTTCTTCGGTATTATATTTTTCCAGTATGGAAGGCAGCAGGGGGGCCGGAGGGGCTGCTGAAGAACAGCTGGTGCCGGGCTGACTGACGGTGTGCTCGTTTCTCTCCATTGAAATCCTCAAGCTTTCATCTCAATAGCAGGTCAGAAAAAGCTGAAGCTGCGGCAGTGCTGAAAGGTCTTGAAACTATAAGCAGAAGCATGTCCGCTGTCAATAAAAAACAAGGCATTCTTTATAGTTTGACATCATGTCCTTATATGTTAGATTGGTGTTGTTTCCTGAGACAATATGTCTTTTTTCATATTTATCTACCATGGCTATAGATATTCAAAAATACAGGCATCGTGCACTTGGCATTGACCCGGGTCTGGCTGCGACCGGCTTTGCCATTATCGGCACATTCAAGCAGGGCGGGGAGCTTTGCGCTTACGGCGCTCTAAAGACAATATCCGGCCAGAGTACGCCGCAGCGGCTGCAGAAAATATATCTGGGCGTCTGCGACCTCATGGATGCCTGGCAACCTGGTGTTATAGCTCTTGAAGATGTGTATGTGCTTGACAAATTTCCGAATGCGGCTGTACAACTTGGCGAAGTGCGCGGCGTTCTGTATCTTGCGGCTCAGCAGCGCGGCATAGAGGTTTTTACGATCCGGCCGACAGAAGTCAAGAGCTGCCTGACCGGCAATGGCAGGGCCTCAAAAGAGCAGGTGAGCCAGGCCGTGAAGCGTTTGCTGGGCAGGCGGGAAGACATCAAGCCGGATCATGCTTCCGATGCCGCGGCCCTTGCTTTGATGATAGTATCCCGCAAGGGATATTTTAATTGGTAATACGGAATGCGCTGCACTGCACATTTCAAAACCCATAACCTGAAATTATAAAATGATCCGTTATATCAAAGGTACGCTGTTCAAAGCAGAGGATGGCTATATCGTCGTAGTTGCCGGCGGTGTGGGCTATGAAATACTGCTGCCTGAGATTGTCTGGCAGGAGTTTACGGGGAAACGGGTTGGTGAGGAGGTGGTTGAGCTTTTTATCTCATACCACCAGACTGCGCAGCAGCCCAAGCCGGTGCTGATCGGTTTTACCACCGAAATAGCCCTTGAGTTTTTTGAGCATCTCATAACCGTGAAGGATATCGGCCCATCGACTGCCGCCCGGGCTCTTACCCTGCCCGTACCGATCATTGCCCGCGCCATCGAAGACCGCGACGTGCAGACGATCACCAAGCTCAAGGGAGTCGGCCGGCGCAAAGCCGACATGATGATTTCCGAGCTGAATGGCAAAGTTGGCAAATACGCGCTCATGCGCGAGGATGAACGCCCGTTTGTAATGCCGTCGGGTGATTTTTCAAAACAGGTTATCGATGTTCTTGTAAAGCAGCTGGGGCATAACCGCTCCGAAGCAGCGCGCATGGTTGAAGAAGCGCTGAAGCGCAAACCCGATGCACAGACACCTGAAGAATTATTTGAAGAGGTGTACCGGGGGACAAAACAGCCGTAGTGCGGGATACGCAGGCGCTGACCTGCATGTCTGCCCTGCTGTTGCCGTCCGTACAGCCCCTGGATGTCATGAAAAACAGCCGGGAAGGTGGCTAAAACCCACCATTGATGGCGATGAATAAAACTGGTGGTTTTCGCTACGCTGCACCCACCTTGCGCATCTGAGGCGTTTAAATTATGAAAGATACCAAAAATTCCCCGTCCGTAATTGATGAAGAGGAAGAGAGAAAAATTGTAGCCGACCTGCGGCCCAAGCGCTTTACTGAATACATCGGCCAGAAGCAGATCGTTGAGACGCTTCAGATAGCCGTTCAGGCGGCCAGGCAGCGCGGCGATGTGCTCGATCATGTGCTTTTCTACGGTCCGCCGGGACTCGGCAAGACCACCATGGCCCATATCATTGCCAATGAGCTTGATATGCCCCTTACGCATACCTCAGGGCCTGCCCTTGAAAAAGGCGGCGATCTGGTGAGCATTCTTACGCATCTGGGCTACGGAAGCGTTCTGTTTATAGATGAGATACACCGCCTGCCAAAAGTTGTTGAGGAGTTTCTGTATTCCGCCATGGAGGATTTTGCCGTTGATATTATTTTTGACAAGGGCATGAATGCCCGCAGCTACCGAGCCAAGCTCGAGCCCTTTACACTCGTTGGGGCAACAACACGGGCTGGTCTGCTGTCGTCGCCGCTGCGGGAGCGTTTCGGCATCCAGCGCTCGCTTGATTTTTACACCCATGAGCAGCTGCAGATGGTCATTTCGCG
>JAFGCP010000120.1 GCA_016932595.1 Deltaproteobacteria bacterium | reverse complement strand
TAACGGGAATGATAAAATACCCTTGCTTTACCTGCGGCGATGCGGGTTCAAGGGACCGCAGGTCGCTGTACACATTATAGTACAGAGCGGTATCAAGGGAAAAATTCTGCGCCAGTTGCGCCCGGTGGCCTGCTTCATACGCAAGGAGTTGTTCCGAATTATAATCCTCGCTTCCCTGCATCTCCACCACACCGGGCGGCGACAGGGGAAACAGGCTGCCCCGCGCAAGATAGGCCGACGGGACGAAACCGTCGGTTTCCAGCACCGACGGTGTTCTGACCGCCCGCGAAACAGCTGCCCAGAACGACTGCGTGTCCGAGGGAGTATAGAGCATCCTGATGCTGGGCTGCAGTTCAAGCTGCGTTGAGGAGTTATACTCGAACTTCGAGCCCACGGTGAGACTGAGCCGCTCGGGCACGAGCTGTATTTCATCCTGCACGAAAGCGCTGTACAGGCGCTGCGTTTCTTTCTCGGAGGCAAGGGTGAAATATATATTGAAATCGCGCTTTTTTACGCGGTTATAGCGCGCATTCACCCCCCAGATGATGCTGTTGCGGCTGTCCGCGGCAAAGCTGTGCTGAAAATCGAAATCATAGGTGTCGATCCGTGTCAGATCTTTGCCCAGCACCGGACTGTCCTGGGCGGGCTTATACGGCGTGCTTCGCCGGGCGCTCTGCAGGCCGCCATCATAGAAAAGCTGAAGCTGCATATTTGATGTTGCTGAAAAAGTATGGTCCCAGCGGGCAAGCGCATGCCCGCCTGACAAATCCGCATCACCTTTGACATCGATTTTTTCCAGCGGCGGAATGACTACCGGCCGGCTTGCCGACGATGCCGTCTTGGCATCATAATAGCCTGCAGAAACAAACAGCTTGTCTGTATCGGTCATGTCCCAGTCAAGCCGCGCGCCGCCGTTTACCTGCCGCGGTTCATGTATCCATTTATCATTGATCACATTGGCGTAGTTCATGTACTTGACATAGGAACTCAGGTACATGTTGTCCTTGAGCTTCACCCCGTAGCGCAGGCCGTCATAGCCCTCCTCATTGCTGACCGTGGCAACTGCCATGCCGCCCTGCACATCTTTTGCATGCTTGGTGATAATGTTAATGACGCCGTTGACGGCGTTTGCCCCCCACAGGGTCGCCCCGGGGCCGCGGATAACCTCTATGCGCTCGATGTTTTCGAGCAGCACATCGCGGTAATCCCACATCGTGCCGGAAAATAGCGGTGAATAGACCGACCTGCCGTCAATGAGCACCAGCAGCTTGTTGGCGAACTCGCCGAGAAAGCCCCGAGAGGTCACGGCAAACTGACCGGGATCGGACCGGCTGACCTGTATGCCCGGCGCCATGCGCAGGGCCTCAGGCAGGTTCACCGCGCCGCTGCGGCGTATGTCCTCCTGCGTGATGACATACACAGCCGCCGCACTTTCATAGGCCGTCTGCGGCTTCTTTGCCGCGGACACAAGCTCTATATTCATAAGCTCTTCAAGGCTGTAGGTGGTGAAGTCGGCTTTGCCTGTAGTTTCAGCCTGGGCCCATGCGCTGGCGGCTGGCTGGAGAAAAAGACAACAAACAAAAAAAAGCAGGCCTGCATGTGCAGTCTTTTTATAGCGCATGAAAAAACGTGAATGCATACTTCCTCCCTTGTATACAAAGGGTGCTCTTCATGCCCCTCTACCTTGGCGTGGCTATACGCTACATGTTGTATAATAAAGCAAAACAAATTACACTACTTTATTTTAAGCCCTTTGTAATAGGATTTGCTGTCATAATGTACAAGGCCCGCTACATACATCGCTGGTATCTTTGCTATATGGAGCGGATACATGCACGGCTATTCCTTCTCAGGGATTATTTCAGCAGAAAAGGGTCAATAATTCTGATAGGGAGCTTTATGATATCTTTGGTGATATCCATAAGGCCTTTTGTTACGGCAGCGGTTGCCCGGCTGCTTATCTGCGGGTCGTCGAGCATACCGCTTATTTTCAGAGGCACGCCAAGCATCGGTTTGCTCAAAGTAGAGCCCACCAGGGGAATCCGGGAAAGCACCTGATTCTGGATCTGGAACGGCGTTGCCAGTGCATCAAGATCAACCTCCCTGCTTTTAAAATTTAGTGTTCCCTGGCAGACCAGGGTAAACGAGCTGCTGATAAGAACCGCCCTGCGCACCTGCATGGTTTGCCCCTGTATATCCCCCTCTATGCGCAATGACTGGTAGGCATAGCCTTCTTTTGCCATATCGCGTATGCCGCCGCTGAGCAGGTTCGAAATGCTCAGAAAGGAAAGAATTTTAGCAAACAGGCCCGACTTGTAGATGCGCCCATCCTGTGCTGTTATTAAAAAATTTCCCGCAAGGGCGTCAAGCAAAGCATCGGGTTTTCCCTCTGACCGCACAGAGCCTTCGATATCAACCGTACCGGTTATGATGGCCTTTTCGCCGGTTAAGCACTGAAACACCTCCTTCATGGGGCTTTTCACAACCCGGGGACGGGCCTCAAGCACAATGGCTTCAGGTGTTATCCGCACTGTGGCGGGAAGCGCAATGCTGCATATTTTTGTATCCTCGGCCGTCATGGTTACTGCCTTATCGGCAAAAGAAAAGCGGGCATTGAATGGCCTGCACACAAAAGGATCCTTTTTGAGTTCACGGGCCTTCAGCCGTACTGTTCCACGAAGGGGGGTTTCCCAAAATTCCCCGCCAGCGCCTCCCGATGATGCATTGTCGCCGGACAACAGCTGCTTAAACGCATCCAGGTCTATGCTCTCGGCAGTCAAATGAAGGTCCATGACAAAACCGTCGTCAGTAAAGTCGACGCTGCCGCCCAGGCCGGCAGAATCCTGCCCCGCCGTGAGGCCTGCGGACTCGACAACCAGTCTGCTGCCGCGGGCGCTAATCGAGGCGCTCGTGATGTTGACGGGTGACGCATCAAAGGCCGGATACCCTGCCTTCTCCCAGCTCAGCGTTCCCCGGGCTGAGGAGGCTCGTGGGTTTTTTTGATTGAATGCTGCTTTGAAGTCGCCCTGTATCCACCCCTGCAAAAACGAATTTTGCAGCAGCGCGCCGTCAAGAGTTGCTTTCTTCAGCATGCCCGCATAAGAGATAGAAACAAGATCTTCCTGAATTTTCATCCCCAGCCTGCACTGCGAATCTGAATCGCGGATCTTGAGCTCATTTATTTCAAGGGTCGTGTTGTCTGCCCGCAGGTTCAGGCCTGCCTTGATGTTGCGGGCCAGTGAAAAGTCTCCGGCGCATGTCGTCACCCCGCCGCGATGCCAGACGAGCCGGCACTGCTCAATTTTTACCGGTGCGCGCAGGGCCAAAGCAGGCGGCAGGCCGAGATAGACCGGCGCTGAGGCAAGGGCTTTTTCACCCAGCGTTCCCCGGACATCGGCCTTTGCCGCGGTCAAGCCTGCAAGATAGCACTCAAAAGTAAAGGAGCCTGCAAGTGTGGCGTCAAGAAAGGTCATATCAGCCTGCGACAGGGTGCAGGCATGCTGGTCGGCCTTGAGAACTCCGCTTCTCACCGCTACCGGGCCGTCAAACCCTGCTGCGGCAAGCGAGAGGTTATCTACGGTTGCGTCAAGCGCCACGCTCCATTGTGCAGTCTTTGTCAGTGGCCCGCTCAGGGAGATATCCTGAATATCCACCCTGCCGTCTGCGCCCGTTATGTTCTCGATGAGAGCCCGTGAGGGCTCAAAAGATGCAAAAACCTTGTGCAGATCACCAAACGCTATGGTTGCTCCCTTGCCCGTGGCGGTGAACTGATCATCATCATCGCGCAGGCTGAAGGAGAGCGAAAAATCCGGCAAGGTCGAAGAGCCGAGTTTCCCGGAAAAATGAGAAAATGACAGCAGGCCGGCGCGGTAGGTGCAGATGCCCCGCCGCAGCTCAAGGTCCGGGGGAAAATCGCGGTAGCCGGATTGCAGCAGCAGCTCCTTAATGGCTATCTCCGTAGTATAGGCATCTCCCTCTGCGCGCAGCGTAAATCTGCCGCGCCCTGTTCCCCGCGGGTTTTTGATGAGCTCAATCTCGCTGCGCACATCTGGGTCCGGAATTAAATGCAGCAGGCCGGGCGCTTCCGAAAGATCGAGGTCAAAATCTGCAACAATCAGAGAGGGCTTAAACCCGCGCGGCCTGTCCAGACGCACAGCAGACTCCCGTATGCGGGACTTCCCGAGACGCGCACTAATCCTGCTTCCCGCAATGCTGCCATTGTCCAGTTCAAAGCCGCCGCTCAACTCTTGCACGTCAAGGCCCATATCCGGAAAAGCCACATGCATATTCTCAAAGCTGCCGCGACCGCTGATAACGGCGCTTGCCAGGGGATCGGAAATACGAAGAAGATGGGCCGTCAGGGAAACAGAGCGAATTTCCCCGCCGTGTATGTGTGAGCAGATGCTGCTGACCAATGGATCTGTTCCTGCAAAGGCCCGGAGCCTGTCCCTGCTGGCGGGCATATCGACGCCCCTGGCCTCAAGAGCCAGACGAACTGCAGGAGCATTGCCCTCAGCCTCAGCAGCGGAGGCAGCGGCAGGGCGATACAGAACCGTAAAAGACAGTTTTTTCCAGAGTTGCGACGCGCAGCTGACAGAAAGAGCAACTCCGTCTGCCGGGCCTGCCATCTCGGCGTCAAGAGCATGCAACACAAACTCCGTGCCGTCAGGCTGCGCAAGGCCTGCAGTGCCGTCGCTTATTTCAAACTCGCAGGCAGGCAGGCTCTGTATCGCTGCCTCGATGAGTGCGGCCGCCTTTTTTTGTTTTTCTTGAGGGGAGGCCTCTGGCTTGTCCGCAGCCTGCTGCCGGGGCAGCTGAACATGCAGTTCCGGCGCCTCAAGGCTGATAAGCCCGGGCTCCATTCTGCCGGCAAGCAGGGCCTGCAGCGATGGATATATATAAGCCTCCTGTATAACAAGGGAGTAGCTTTTCTGAACACTGCATGTCACCCCATGCAGCGAAAGATGGGGGCGCATAAGCAATGAAAGGCCGACGCGCTCTATCCGCACATCGGCATGCAGAGCACGGGAAAGCTCGGCTGAAAATTTATTCTTAAGGGCAGCGCTATCAATGAACAGCGGCGCACACCATGCAAGCGCAATGAAAATCAGGGCGCAGGCAAGGATGATGATCCGGCTTTTTTTCTTCATGATCATATAATCGCCTTGAAAACAGCGGCACGTCTGACCTTTATTAACAGTCTCATAACAATAATTGACGCTGCAGAGTCCTCTGTGTTGCAACCATTGTATGTATGCAGGTCGTCACTCCGGTGAAAACCGGAGTGACGACAAGGTATGCATGCCTGCAAGACTGGATTCCGGCTTTCACCGGAATGACGCATACGCAACAGTAGCCATTTTTGCGGGCAATACATGTGAATACTATTTTAAGACCCTTAATACCACCCATCAGCCCCGGGAAGCCCCTGCCTGATCTTTTCTGAAAAAGCCGGGTCGTCGCCTGCTTCGTGAGCCCGCCGGTTGATGAGGCTTTGCCGTCTGAGCTCGGGAAACGGCAGCCGGGTGTCGAGCCGGCCGAGCTCATACACATACTCGGGCGCATAGCCGCTCAGCAGTATTTTCCAGTTGTACCTGACAGCGCCGCCAAGGGCCCGCGCCAGGGCAACCACATCGGTCGTGCAGTTGGTGGTCAGGGTATTGTAAAATTCAGGCTCGCCGCGGAGCTGGTTGATCTTTTTCACATATTCCAGAAAAAGCCGCCTGGCTCCCTCCGGCGCAATGCGCAGGCGGTACAGGTACACATCTTCCTGCGGACTGCGGTAATCGGTGCGGACCCGTATCAGATCGCGCTCGTCGCCCGCTAGATAGATGAGCTCATACTGCTTGAAAAACCCCTTGATGGATGAATAGGCCTCGTTCTTTTCCTTGCGGGTTTCTATGGAAAAGGTCACATAGTCCGAGCCGCCAAAGCCGAAGCTGAGCATGATATGGGCGATGGCATCCCCCATCCAGTACACGGCGATGAGATCTACCGCGCTGAGCTTTGCAGTGTCAAAAGTTTTGTCATAATAACGGGGAGTACAATCAGTCTCGGTGCGGTAGGTAAAATTGCGGATATTGTGCAGCGTGACCAGAGGCCCCTGTATCGTACCCCGGGGCAGTACGGCAACATCCTGCTGCCAGTCGCGGCGGTTGGAGGGCTGTATCCGTGTCCACAAAACTGCAGTAATGGTAAAGGCGACAAGGAAGCATGCCAGCGTGCGGCGCCGGTTCGGCACACAGGCAAAGCCGCAGACAGTTGCAAGTCCGAACAGGCCTGCCGCTGCCGCCCGCACCGTGCTGCTTTGAAAATCGCCATAATAGATGGCGCTCATACACCACAGCGTCATGCCCCCCACAAGAAGGGCGGCGACAGCGCGGGCGCAGATGGCGGAAAATAATTTCATACTCCTCATGGCACGATTCGGCCTGCTCCACGTCAGGCACTCTTGATAGACGAAAGCCGCTCAGTCTGCCCGTGGGAGCAGTAGAATTATCGGGCTAGTTTCTGCAGCGCCGCGGCAATTTCCCGGCTCAGCTTTTCAAGGGCCCGGTTCTGCGCCTGCACCAGCCCGGTGTAGCCCCCCGCATCAATCTTTTCACTGATAACGGATTTATGATCTGCAAGCATGGCGTTATCCCTGCCATAGAGGCTCCAGTACACGACCAGTACAGCTTCTTCATCCGTTGTGCCGTCAAAGCGGGCAATACGCACCCGAATCTGGTAGTCAACGGGAAGCGAGGGGAGCCAGGGATACACCTCGATGCGCTCGGTGTTCAGCAGCACGGAGAGGTTTTCCGAAAGCACGCGTGTCACGCATCTGTCTAGGGGCTCGGCCCAGCTCTTGAAATCGGAAAATAAAATTTCATTCTCATCGATACGATTGGCGATCTGCTGGCGCTTGAGATAGTC
>JAFGCP010000119.1 GCA_016932595.1 Deltaproteobacteria bacterium | reverse complement strand
CCCGTTTCGACAAAAGCCGCGCTTGCAGCGCTTGCCGGTTTTGCTCCGAAACGGCGCACCATTGCCGTGCTCGGAGACATGCTGGAGCTTGGAGACGGCACGGCTGCTTTTCACCGCGAAATCGGCTGTGCCGCTGCGCAGCTGCATATCGACCATGTTTTTGTTACGGGGGATTTTGCCGGGAGCGTCCGTGACGGAGCCGCAGAGGCAGGCATGAGCACGCGCGCGCTGCATATGTGCGATACGCTTGAATCTCTTGCCGGCCGGCTCAGAGAATGTATTGCCCCTGATGACGTCATACTGCTCAAGGGGTCCCGGCGCATGAAGATGGAAAAAATTCTCGAGTATGTGGAGCAGGGCATGCCGGCACGCGCAGCACTCAAATAAGGGAACCGTGAAATGCTGTATCATCTGCTGTATCCGCTGCATGAGGTGGTGACGTTTTTTAACGTTTTCCGCTACATTACATTCCGGACTATTTATGCGGCCATGACCGCTCTTTTAATCACGCTCGTGGTGGGGCCATGGCTTATACGGAAGCTTCAGGAGCGCAAATTCGGGCAGGTTGTGCGGCAGGACGGCCCTTCAACGCATCTCAAGAAGGGCGGAACCCCGACAGGCGGCGGTATGCTTGTGCTGGGCGCCATTATTTTGTCAACACTGTTATGGGCTGATCTGACAAACAAGTACATATGGCTGGTGCTCGGTACGCTTGGCGGCATGGGGGCCATCGGCCTGCTGGACGACTGGCGCAAGATAACAGGCGGCAGTTCAAAGGGCATAACGGCGCGGCAGAAGTCGGGCCTGCAGCTGATCGTGGCGGGAGCCGTTGCTGCGTATCTGTGCCTGCAGCCCGGCGTTGATACGCATCTGAGCCTTCCGTTTTTCAAGCGGGTGCTCCCCGATCTCGGGCTGCTGTACGGGCCGTTCATTATTTTTGTTCTGGTCGGGTCTTCCAATGCCGTGAACCTGACCGACGGCCTCGACGGGCTTGCCATAGGGCTTGTCCTGATCGTATCGGCAACGTATATGATTTTTTCCTATATAACCGGTAACGCAGTCATTGCCGACTATCTCAAGATCACCCTGGTCAGGGGCGCCGGCGAGCTGACGATTTTTTGCGGGGCCATGGTAGGGGCCAGCATGGGCTTTCTCTGGTACAACAGCCACCCGGCGCAGATATTCATGGGGGATGTCGGGTCCCTTGCCCTCGGCGGCTCTCTTGGCGCCGTTGCCATCATTACCAAGCATGAGGTCCTGCTTGCCGTCGTCGGCGGCGTGTTTGTGGTGGAGGCGCTGTCGGTGATTCTGCAGGTTGGATCATATAAACTGCGCGGGAAAAGGATATTCAAAATGGCCCCTATTCATCATCATTTCGAGCTGCTGGGCTGGGCCGAGTCAAAAGTGATCGTGCGGTTCTGGATTATCGGAGTCATATTCGCCCTTCTTGCGATCAGCACATTGAAACTGAGGTAAACATGAATCTCGTGGGCAAAAAAGTTCTCGTTGTCGGTTCCGGCCGAACAGGCATTTCAACCGCCCGTTTCTGTCTGGGCAAGGGGGCTTTTGTTACGATCAATGATATGCAGAAAAAGTTTGATGTGCCCGGGGACCTGCTCGATCAGGGCCTGGCTGTCGAAGCGGGCGGCCATGCGGTTGACACATTTACACGCCATGACCTTGTGGTCATAAGCCCCGGCGTTTCCATTATGATCAGGCCCGTTATTGAGGCGCAGGCCCGCGGCATCGAGGTGATAAGCGAAATCGAGCTGGCCTGGCGTTTTTTGCGTGCGCCGCTCATTGCCGTCACCGGCACGAATGGCAAGACTACGACCACCTCGCTTATCGGCGCATTGCTTGAGGCCGCAGGCAAGCGGGTTTTTGTCGGCGGCAATATCGGCACGCCGCTTATCGAGGCCTGCATGCAGAACGATGCCCTTGATTATATCGTGGCCGAAATCAGCAGCTTTCAGCTTGAAGCGATCAGGCATTTCAGGCCTTTTATCAGCGTGCTTCTGAATGTGACCGATGATCATCTGGACCGGCATTCGTCATTTGATGAATACTGCGGGGCAAAGGCCCGTATTTTTATGAATCAGCAAAGCAGCGATGTGGCCGTGATCAGCGCCGATGACCCCGCGGTACTGGCTTTGGCCCCGTCGATCCCGGCTGAAGTTTTTTATTTCAGCGCCGCTCGTCCGAGTGAAAACGGCGCCTGGCATGACGGCCTGTTCAATTTTGTCCGCCGCAGCGATAAGCGCCGGCTCACGCTTGACGCCTCAGGCGCACAGCTCCAGGGCGCCCACAATATTGAAAATATGCTGGCAGCCGGGTCTGTGGGTTTTCTGTGCGGCCTGTCCGCAGAGGTGATCCGGGATACGCTCATTTCTTTTGCCGGACTTCCGCACCGCATGGAATTCGTTGGCGAGGTCCGGGGCGTCAAATTTTTCAACGACTCCAAGGGCACCAATGTCGGCGCCGTCGTCAAGTCCCTTGAGAGCCTTGAGGGCCCCATCATACTCATTGCCGGCGGCAAGGACAAGGGGGGCAGCTATCGTCCTTTGGAAGCATTGCTTGCACGCAAAGGCAAGGCCCTGGTGGTTCTTGGCGAGGCAAGAGAGCGGATAGCAGCGGAACTCGGCCATGCGGCACCGACGACAATTGCCGATTCCCTGGAAAAAGCGGTGGCCGAAGCCTTCGCCCGCGCATGCCCCGGCGATACAGTGCTCTTTTCACCAGCGTGTGCAAGCTTCGATATGTTTAAAAGTTATGCCCATCGCGGCCAGTGTTTTGTCGACAGTGTCAAAAAGCTGAAGGGATGAATGCCATATGCATAACAGGAGCCTGACGCAGAGCATTATTCTTTTTGTGCCGGTTATTCTCGTTGGCCTGGGTATCATGATGATCTACAGCGCGAGCTCGATTATCGCCGCAGAGCGGTATCATGACGGCATGTACTTTCTTAAGAAGCAGGCGCTGTTCGGCCTGTGCGGCATCGGCTGCATGCTGATTATGATGCGCGTGCCCTACAGTTTTTTAAAGCGCTGCGCCTATCCGCTCTGGCTATTGTCGCTCGGGCTGCTGGCGCTGGTTCTCATACCCGGCATCGGCGTAAGGGCGGGCGGTGCGGTGCGCTGGCTGTCTCTGGGGTTCTTTTCATTTCAGCCCGCGGAACTGGCAAAACTATCGGTTGTCATTCTGCTGGCCTACTGTCTGGCTAAAAAAGAGAACGAACGCATCAAGGAATTCTCAATCGGTATTCTTCCGCATCTGCTGCTAGTCATGCCCCTGTGTCTGCTTATTATCGTTCAGCCTGATTTCGGAACCTGCATGATGATACTGTCCATACTGTTTGTCATGCTGTTTGCCGCCGGAATAAAAAAACGCTTTATGCTCGGCCTTGGTGCCGCAGGTCTTGTTGCAGGTGCGCTCCTGATTGCCGCCAAGGGCTATCGCATGGAGCGGCTGGTTACCTTTTTGAATCCATGGAAGGACCCGACCGGCGCGGGTTTTCAGATCGTGCAGTCATTTCTGGCCTTCGGCTCCGGCGGTATTTTCGGCGCGGGCATAGGCAGGGGCACGCAAAAGCTTTTATACCTGCCCGAGCCGCATACGGATTTTATTCTTGCCGTGATCGGCGAGGAAATGGGGTTTATCGGCGTTGTGTTTGTTATAGGTCTTTTCGTGACCATCGTGGGATGCGGCATCAAGATCGCCATGAACTCCTATGATCTGTTCGGCACATACCTGGCGCTGGGCATTATCGTGCTCATCGGCCTGCAGACTATCATCAATATGGGCGTGGTGATGGGCCTGCTGCCCACGAAGGGCATGCCCCTGCCGTTTATCAGCTACGGCGGAACCGCGCTGCTTGTCGATATGAGCTGCATGGGCATACTGCTGAGCATATCAGGGCAGTGCCATTTTATGGGGAAAGCATGAATATCGTGATCGCAGGCGGCGGAACAGGCGGCCATCTTTTTCCCGGGGTGGCGATTGCGCAGGAGTTTTTGCGCCGGGACGGCGCTGCACGGATACTGTTTCTCGGTACGGAAAAAGGGCTTGAGTCGCGCGTGCTCCCGAACCTTGGATTAGCCCTTGAGACCGTTCCCGTGAGTGGTTTTAAGGGTAAAGGCATGGGGCAGAAGCTTGGCGCGCTGCTGGCCCTGCCGGGGGCCTTTCTGCGAGCCGCTGCCTGCCTGCGCAGGCACAGGGCCGATCTGGTGCTTGGCCTTGGCGGCTATATTTCATTTCCCGGCATTGCCGCTGCAAAGGCTCTGGGCATACCTTCAGCAATTCATGAGCAGAACAGCGTGCCCGGCCTGTCAAATCGCGTTCTTGGCACAATTGCCGACAGGATATTTATTTCCTATGAGGAAAGCAGGCCGTTTTTTAATGCCCGCAAGACGGTTTTTTCAGGAATGCCCGTTCGCATGCCGCGCCAGGCTGCAGAGACTCTGTCTGATGACGGCCGCCTGTGCGTATTTATCTGCGGGGGCAGCCAGGGCGCCCATGCCATTAATGAAGCCATGATGGAAGCACTCCCGTCTTTTGAGAGCAGCAGGGACTCTCTTCGTTTTATCCATCAGACCGGCGCCATGGATGCCGAAATGGTCTCCCGGGAATATGAAAAGCACGGTTTTACTGCTGCGGTATCGCCATTTATCGATGATATGTACAGCTCGTATGCGCAGGCGCATATTGTTGTGTCGCGGGCCGGGGCTTCGACCCTTGCCGAGCTTGCGCTGTGCGGCAAACCGTCGATTTTAATTCCGTACCCGTATGCCGCCCACAATCATCAGGAACACAATGCGCGCGCTTTTGCCGCAAAAGGGGCAGCGTGCATGCTGTTAGCCGGCGAGCTCACGGGCAGTTCTCTTGCGCAGGCAGTCCTTGCGCTTCATGCCGACCGCAAAAAAGTTGCCGATATGGCAGCCTGCGCCCGCCTGCTCGCGCAGCCCGATGCGGCGGGCCGCGTTGTTGAAGAATGCTGCCGTCTGGCAGCACAGAAGGGAGGAGAACATGGATATCGTTAATGCCCGCAACAGCATGAATCATGTTATTCTCAACAGAATCATGGCGCTGCGCTATCAGCTGCGCAAGCGCCCGGCGCTTATTCAGTGCATCGTGTCCATGGAAGCCCTGTTTGTCAGGACCGGTCTTATTTTTTACGGGCGCAGCCAGAAGCGGCTGCACGGGAAAGGCTGAACATGTATAAGAAAAACCAGCATATTCATTTCGTGGGCATCGGCGGCATCGGCATGAGCGGCATTGCCGAACTGCTGCTCAATCTTGGGTATCGGGTGAGCGGCTCGGATGCCCGCAGGTCTGAGAGCGCCGAGCGCCTTGCCGCCTGCGGCGCGCGCATCTGTTACGGACATGAAAAAAAGCATCTTACCGACGCGGATGTCGTGGTTATTTCGTCGGCAATAAAAAAAGGCAACCCCGAGGTTGAATGCGCCCAGGAGCGGGGCATACCGGTGATTCCACGGGCCGAGATGCTCGGTGAGCTCATGCGGCTTAAGTACGGCATAGCCGTGGCAGGCGCCCATGGCAAAACCACCACCACCTCGCTTGTGGCAGCGGTGCTGGAGGCGGGCGGCGTCAACCCGACTGTTGTCGTGGGAGGCAGGCTGATCAAGACAAACACCAATACCGTGCTTGGCTCCGGGGAATTTCTTGTGGCCGAGGCCGATGAAAGCGACGGCTCATTTCTTAATCTGCCGCCGACCATTGCCGTGGTCACCAATATCGACCGGGAGCATATGGATTTTTATCCCGATATAGATGCCATCAAAGAGGCCTTTGTAACATTTCTCAACAAGGTGCCCTTCTACGGTGTCAATATCATATGCCTTGACGACGAGAATATTCAAAGCATCATGCCGCGCATTAAAAAGCGGGTGCTGACCTATGGACGGGCAACGCAGGCCGATTTGCAGGCGCGCGATATCCGGCTTGAAGGGCATATGACCACGTACGCGGTTTACCTGCATGAAAAGAAGCTCGGCGCGGTAAAGCTCAGGATTCCCGGCATGCATAATGTCTGCAACTCTCTTGCAGCCATCGGCGTGGGGCTTGAGCTGGGCCTTGAGTTCAAGGCTATCAGGAAGGGCCTTTCCGATTTTCAGGGCATACAGCGCCGTTTGCAGCTGCGCGGAAAGAAGAACGGCATCACCTGGATCGACGACTACGGCCATCATCCGACCGAGATCAAGATGACACTCAAGGCCGTGCGGCAGATTGCGCCGGGCCGGATCGTTGTGCTGTTTCAGCCGCACCGCTATTCACGCACCTTTCATCTTTTCAATGAATTCATGACGGCGTTTTACGATGCCGATGTGCTTGTTGTGGCCGATATCTATCCCGCGGGCGAGGTTCCCCTGCCTGATGTCACCTCGTTCAGGTTTTGCGAAAGCCTGAAGGAATACGGCCATAAGGAGGTAAAATATATTCCGGACTTTAAAACCGCCGAAGCTTTTCTTGCTGATTTTCTGCAGCAGGGCGATGTGCTGCTGACGCTCGGGGCCGGCGATGTATGGAAGTCGGGAGAGGTGATACTGAAGGGGCTGGCTGCAGCCAATAAATAATTTCGCATGAGCATGATTCAGGATTCAGTACATGGCTAAAAATACCGATAATGAAGTAAGAGCGCAGTTTTTGAAAAAACGGATTGCCGTTTTGATGGGCGGTATGTCATCGGAGCGGGACATATCACTCAAAACAGGCGGAGCCATTCTGCATGCCCTGCAGGCGCGGGGCTACACTGCGGTCGGTCTTGATGCGGACAGAACTATTGCCGAAACGCTGAAAACAAACCGGATTGATGCCGCCTTCATAGCCCTGCATGGCGCCCTTGGTGAGGACGGCACGGTTCAGGGCCTTCTGGAGCTTCTGGGCATCGCCTATACGGGGTCCGGCGTTCTGGCAAGCGCTGTTTCCATCAATAAGGTGATGACCAAAAAGATGCTGGCCTATCATGGCCTTCCCACACCTGCATTTCAGGTGGTGTGTGCGGAAGACGGCGATGTCGATCGGGCGGTTACATCAATTACGCTTCCCCTTCCGTTTGTTGTCAAGCCTCCGGAAGAGGGGTCAACCATCGGCATCAGCATAGTCAGGGATGCCGCGCACATAGGAACGGCGGTACGTCTGGCAGCGCAGTATGACCGTGAAGTTCTGATCGAAGAATTTGTCAATGGACGGGAACTGACAGCGGCGGTGCTGAACGGAGAGCCGCTGCCCCTGGTCGAGATCGTTGCCAAGGACGGCTTTTATGATTTTGAGGCCAAGTACCATAGCCAGGGAGCGACCCGGTATGTCGTTGCGCCGGAAATAGGACAGGAGCAAACCCTGCTGATACAAAAGCTTGCCCAGGAGACCTATGCCGTGCTTGGCTGCAGCGGCGCGGCGCGGGTTGATTTTCTCCTGACGCCGGAGGGCAGGCCCTCTATTCTTGAAATAAATACCATTCCGGGCATGACCGAGACAAGCCTCCTTCCGAAGGCTGCGGGCCATGCCGGCATTGACTTTGAAAGCCTTGTTGAGCGGATTTTATGGACTGCCCGGCTGCATAAGCGTTCATCACGTTAGATACGAGATATGTATGCGCATGAGCATGTTTAAACTTAAACCGAATAGGCACAAGACCGCTGCACGCGCCCTGCAGCAGCGGTCACGCCGCCAGGAACAGGCGGGAAGGTTTGCCGCCGGCGGAACTCTGCTGCTGCGCCTTGTGCTGCCCGTGCTGCTTCCTGCGGTGCTGGTTTCCGGTACCTGCTTTTATCTGGTGACAGCAGATTTTCTGGCTATCCGAACGATGCATACAAGCGGCTGCAACCTGATTGACTGCGAGAGGATAGCCGAGCGTGCCGGCATTGCGCCGGGGCGCAATATCCTTTTTGCCGATGTGACCAGAACGATGCGCCTGCTTGAGGCTGATCCCTGGATTTACCGGGCAGTCGTGAAGCGCATATTGCCTGACACCATCGAGATACAGGTTGAAGAGCGGCAGGCTGCAGCCCAGCTCCTGCTGGATGACACCTGCCTTGTGGACAGCCATGGTGCGGTCTTTTTTTGCTCCGACCGAACTTTTGATACGCTGCCCCGTATTACGGGGCTGTCGCGCGAGTATGTGCTGGCAAATGGCCAGACAGCCGCGCAGATTGTTGATGCGGCCCTGGGCCTTTTAGGCGGGCTGGAGAGGCGCGGCATGCTCCGGCCAGGCGCCGGTACGCATATTGTCGCTGAACCTGCAGTCGGCCTTACCATTGACGATAACGCCACGGGCACACAGGTATTTTTGGGATTTGACGATTTTGAAGAAAAACTCAGGCTGCTAGCATTCGTTCAGGGCGATCTTGCCATGAAAGGCCTGAGCGCCCGGAGCATTCATCTTGGTACGGTCAAGCAGGCTACCGTGACGCTTGCCGTTCCTGAGGGTGAAAAAAAACACGCGAAAAACAGTAAAAAACTGGGCTGACACAAACTTAGAACAAGCGTTTTCTTGAAGAGAGGATGACGTTGTATGGCAAGAAAAAAAATCATTGCAGGCATTGATATCGGCACATGCAAGATCAGCGTGGTCATAGGGGAAGCGATCGGCGATGAGGTGCATGTTGCGGGGTTTGCCTCGCAGCCCTCCTACGGGGTCAAAAAAGGATCCATTATCAATATGGACAGTACCGTGGACTCCATCAAGCGGGCCATGAAGCAGGCTCAGCAGATGGCGCGCAGCGATATCTCCGCGGCTGTCGTGGGCATTTCAGGAAGTCATATACGGGGTATGGCAAACAGCGGCGTCGTGCCGCTGAGCAGCAGGGAAGTGCGGCGCAGTGATCTTGCGGCTGTGCTCGATGCGGCAAAAGCCGTCGTGATTCCGACTGACCGCGAAGTGGTGCAGATTGTACCGCAGGAGTTCGTGGTGGACAATCAGGCTGGTGTCAAGCATCCTCTGGGCATGTCGGGGGTGCGGCTTGAAGCGCGGGTGTATATCATAACAGGCACGGTGGCAACTGCGCAGAATGTGGTTCGGTGCCTGAATCGCAGCGGCCTTAAAGTGCAGGATATCATACTGCAGCATCTTGCGGCTGCCGAGGCCGTTCTCACTCCGGATGAAAAGGAACTCGGGTGCGCTCTTGTGGATATCGGCGGCGGCACCACGGATATCGGGGTTTTTTCGGGCGGGGCGGTCCGTTTCTGCTCGGTGCTTCCCATCGGCGGCAACCATATAACCTCCGACATAGCTATCGGGCTTCGAACCCCCCTGGCAGAGGCCGAAGAGCTTAAATGCGATTCCGGCACGGCTTTTCGGGTGAAGATGCGCCAGAACGACACCATGGAAGTCGTCAGTATCGGTGATCCCGGCAGCCGTACCGTTTCAAAAGAAACGCTCTGCCAGATTATTCATGCCCGTGTCGAGGAGACTTTCCAGCTGGTAAAGAAGGAGCTCGTGCAGGCAGGCTGTCTGGAGGGCCTTTCATCGGGCGTCGTGCTGACCGGCGGCACAGCCATGCTCTCAGGGATCTGCCAGGTTGCGCAGCAGGTGCTTGGCGTTCCGGTCCGGGTCGGGTATCCCAGGGGAGTGCGTGAAATGGGCGATGTGTATCACCCCATGTATGCCGGCGCTGTCGGTCTTGTGTATTTTGCCGGAGGAGAAGACGACAAACCCAAGCATCAAAAAACTGCGGCAGCCGGCTCAAGGGCCCCCTTCAGCTGGGGGATCAGCGGCAGGATGAAGCAGTGGTTTGCTGAAGCTTTCTAAATGAAGCAATCACAATCCCATACAGGAGGACCAGTCATGTCATTTCAGTTTGATCAGGAACAACATCAGAGCGCGTGCATCAAGGTCATTGGCGTTGGCGGCGCCGGCTGCAATGCGGTCAATACCATGATAGCCTCCAAGCTCGACTGCATTCAGTTCATTGTTGCCAATACCGACCGCCAGGCTCTTGAGAACAACCGCTCCATGCACAAGATCCAGCTGGGCGACGGCCTGACCAAAGGCCTTGGCGCCGGGGCCAATCCCGAGGTGGGGAAAAAAGCAGCCGCTGAGAACATAGACCGCATTCAAAAAACCATTGAAGGCGCGGATATGGTTTTTGTAGCTGCGGGCATGGGCGGCGGCACCGGAACGGGAGCGGCTGCGGTTATTGCCGAGGCGGCAAAAGCCATGGGAGCGCTGACGGTGGGCGTTGTCACCAAGCCATTCCGCTTCGAGGGCAAGGTTAGAAACCGCGTAGCAGAGCAGGGGCTCGATGAGCTGCGCCAGCATGTCGACTCCCTGATCGTCATTCCCAATGAAAAGCTGTTCACCATAGCCGAGAAGCGGACCACCCTGCTTGAAGGTTTTAAAATGGCCGATGAAGTGCTGCTGCATGCCATCAAGTCGATCTCGGATCTCATTAATGTGCCGGGCCTGGTCAATCTTGATTTTGCCGATGTGAAGACGATTATGGGGGATATGGGCATGGCTTTTATGGGCATCGGCATGCACAGCGGAGAAAACCGCGCTGTGGAAGCCGCCCGCAAGGCGATTTCAAACCCCCTGCTTGATGATATTTCAATTCGCGGCGCCCGGGGCATGCTGATCAATATTACGGGCAGCAGCGCCCTGACCCTGCATGATTTGAGCGAGGCCACCGATGTCATCCGCGATGAGGCGCATGAAGATGCCAATATCATCTTCGGCGCTTCAATTGACGATAGTATGGCAGAAAAGGTGCAAATTACGGTCATTGCCACGGGTTTTGTGAGCGATGCAGCGCTGAAAACCGTATCCGGCCAGATGCGGCCTACGCTTGTTCATGACCGAGCGTCCGGTGATGCGCCGAAGCCTGCGCCGCATGCGAAACCGGCCCCCGTGCAGGAAGCCATGGCCCGTGAGCGTGTAAAAGGGCCGACGGAGCGGCCTGCCAATGTCATCAATATCGGAACCATTATCAGCGAATTTGCCGACGATGGCGAATATGATATTCCCACCTTCGTTCGCCGGCAGCAGAGTTTTTGACGCGCGCAGGTTTGACTTTCAGCAGCCTGCAGGCGCGGAAGCTTGCAGGCTGATTTTTTACATGCTATATCTTGCCCATGCCCGGTCGCGTGAAAAAATCCGAACAAAGAACAGAAACGGCCCTGCTTAAAAAGCAGGGAAACGGGCCCCTGCGCATAGCCCTTGCTTTCCCGAACACCTATTATGTCGGGATGTCAAATCTCGGATACCAGGCGGTTTTCCGGCTCCTTGCTGAACATCAAGGGGTGAGCTGCGAGCGCGTTTTTCTGCCTGATGCGAAAGATCTGGGGGAACTGCAGCGCACGGGCAGGCCTCTCTGCTCCCTTGAATCGGGAGCACCTCTTGACGCCTTTCATATTATCGCCTTCTCTCTTTCTTTTGAAAATGATTACCTCAATATTCTGACCATGCTGAGCCTGGGCCGCGTGCCGCTTGTGCAGGCGGAGCGAGACAGGCGCAGGCCGCTGGTGATTGCCGGCGGGGTTGCAGCATTTCTCAATCCGGAGCCCCTGGCGGACTTTTTTGATCTTTTTGTAATCGGTGAAGCAGAGGAGGTTCTGCAGCAGTTCTGCGATGCTGCCGTGAATCAGCTTGCTGCGGAAAAAACCTGCCGCGGCCCTTCAGTATACAAGGATATCAGCGGCATCTATATTCCCTCGGGATACAGGCTGCGCTACGGGGAGGATGGCTGCCCGGCATACCGCGAGGCGCTGCCCGGCTTTCCCGCACGCATTGCCTGCCGTCAGATAAGCCGGGTCGACAGCTTTCCAACAGCATCCTGCTTCCTGTCACCTCAGACCGAGTTCAGCGATATGGGCCTGATCGAAGTGAGCCGCGGGTGCGCCAGGCGCTGCCGGTTCTGCGCTGTGGGCAGTGTGTATAATCCCTATCGCCCGCGCAGCGCGCAATCGCTTATGCCTGCGGTGTCAGACATGCTTTCCGTGCAGAAAAAGGTCGGGCTGATGGGAGCGGCGGTTTCTGATTTCCCCCGGCTTCCCTCCCTGATACGCTCCCTTATGGAAAAGGGCGCTCTGGTATCGGTCTCGTCTCTCCGGGCCGACGCTCTTACCGATGAAATTGTCGGGCTGCTGCAGCAGTGCGGCCATAAAACATTCACCATTGCGCCCGAGGCTGGCACGGACCGGCTCCGGCGGGCCATCGGGAAAGGCTTGACGGATGAGCAGATCGATGTGTCCGTCAGGGTGCTCTCGCGCTGCCGGGTTCCCGTCATCAAACTGTATTTCATGATCGGCCTGCCAACGGAAACCGATGATGATATCTCCGCTATTGCCGGCCTCGCCCGCCGCGTCAGGCATATGTATTACAAGGAAGCCCGGGCTGAAAAATGGCTCAACCGCATTCAGCTGAGCATCACCCCATTTGTGCCCAAGCCCTGGACGCCGTTTCAGTGGGCGGCATTCGAAGAGGTGGCTGTTCTTAAGCATAAGCTCAAGCTCATCACCTCGGAGCTGCGCACGGAGCGCAAGATTCAGGTCACCTGCGATCTGCCGAAATGGGGCTATGTGCAGGCCCTGTTAAGCTGCGGGGACCGCAGGGTCGGCAGGATGCTCCTGAAGGTTCATGAACTCGGCGGCGACTGGAACAGGGCATTTCGCGCAAGCGATATAAATCCCGATTTTTACGTGTACCGGGAGCGATCGCGCGACGAGCTTTTCCCCTGGGACTTCATTGAGCACCGGGCCACAAAAGATCAGCTGTGGCATGAGTATGAAAAAGCGCTTGCTGAAATTCGGAGCTGATACGAAAGGGCCGCTTCAGCATGTTCCGAAGCGGCCCCTTGTTTTGTTTACCTGCGCCTCCCGCTTTTATCTATTCTATCGTAAGCGAAACTCCCGAGCATGTTTTGTTGCTCCGTGTCACCTCAACTGCATATTCGCCGGGCTCGACCCCGGCTGCAACCCGGGCAAGCACAACAACCCGGCTGCCAAGGGCAAGGGCAAACACCGATCTGATTCCGCCCTCCTGCGGCCCTGTAAACGTTACCCGGGCAAATCCAAGGCCGAAATCATCGCCGGTGAGCCTCAGCAGCCTGATGTGCGGTAGCGGCCTTGATTGTATCGACGGCGGGAGAATGCCGCTGATCGTACAGTCATCACTTGAACCGGAGCAGGCGGGAAGGTCGAGTTTGGTCACAAAGCCGTCGATGCCGTTGTTGTGCTCTTCGTCATAGGCGCCCTCTGTTGCCGGAAAGTCGGGTGAATTGGTCTGACCGCAGACAAAAACAGAGCCGTTAGCATCAACGGCAACGCCATTGGCTGTGTCGTCACTGGCTCCGCACAGATAGGTGGATGCGCAGAGTTTTTTCAGGCCGCTGTCGAGCTTTGCGGCAAAAGCGCTGTAGCTGATTTTATCAAGATTGCAGTTGGGCTGATCCGAGTCGGCGGTCAGGGGAAAGTCATCAGCCCAGGTTTCTCCCGCCACAACAATATTGCCCGAACTGTCAAGGACCAGTGCATTTATCCAGTCATTTTGCTCGCCCCCGAGAAAGGTCGAAGCAAGCACTGTCTGCAGGTTTGCCGAAAGCTTCGTGATGAAGCCGTCGGGCCCGCCGCCGCCGCGGGTCGTGCTGTAGGCCCCGGCCGTTGTCGGGAAATCGGTCGATGATGTTTCTCCTGCCACAATAATAGTGCCGCTGCTGTCAATGGCCAGTGCATTGCCAATGTCTTCCCCGCCATGCGATCCGTTCAGATACGTCAGTGCCGTCAGCGTGGCAAGATTTGCATCGAATTTTGCTACGTAGGCATCATCATCGCCGTCATAGACGGTATCGTAGGCGCCGGCCGTGGTCGGCATGTCAGCCGACAGTGTCCTGCCCGTAACATAGATGTTGCCGGCCTCATCACGGGCTATGCCGTAGCCGAAATCAGCGCCCTCACCGCCCAGCAGGGTAGCAGCCTGCAGGTCTGTCAGATTGTCATTGAATTTTGCGGCGAAGGCATCAGTTTCGCCGCCATTATAGGCACCGTCATAGGCGCCTGCTGTAGCCGGAAAATCGGTTGCCGACTGCGTATTGCCGGCAACATAGACATTATTGCTGCTGTCAACGGTCAGGGCATAAATATAGTCATAATAAACGCCGCTGCCGCCCAGATAGGTAGCCTTTTTAAGTGTTGACAGATCCGCATCGAGCTTTGCCACAAAGGCATCGCTCAGGCTGCCGCCGAAGGTTGTATCATAGGCATCTGCCGATACGGGAAAGTCGTTTGACATTGTGTAGCCGCCGGCATAGATATTGCCGGAAGTGTCCAGGCTCAGCGCATAGATAATGTCTGTTTTGCCGCCGCCCAGAAAAGTGGAGCTGAGAACAGTTTGCAGCGTAGTGTCGAATTTTGTGATAAAAGCATCACCGGAGCCGGTTGTCTGATATGCGCCGGGCGTTGTAGGAAAATCCGATGACGATGTCTGCCCGCCCACGTAGACATTACCGCTGCTGTCGGTGATGATGGCTTTGGCATAGTCTGGCCCCTGTCCGCCCAGAAAGGTCGAGGCAAGCAGCGGATCGATTACCAGTTCCCGGGATGTATCGTACCGGCCGACTTTGAACCCATAGTGGTGACCTTTTACCACATAGGCGATATCGACGTATTTCCTGCCTGCGCCGTCCTGCTGAAAAGCGACGGGCTTTGAGAATATCAGCATGCCTTTGCCCGTGTCGAGCTGGAGGCAGCCCTGTTTGCTGACGCTAAGGTTATGGGCGCCTTCAACAGCTATACTTATTCTATCTGCCCGGGCATGGGGCTTGACAATAAAAAGCTTTTCAACCGTGGCTGCTGTAGCTTGTATTTTTGTTTCAATACCTTTATAGACCTCGCCCAAACTTATCGTCATGCTTGCGGGCAGGTTTCGCAGCCATCTGGCCTGGCTGCCGCCTTTAAAATAATTGATAACTGCGGGCGAACGGTTGTCGCCCTGCACTCGCAAGCCGCCGGCCGCAACAAACTTTTCCCTGATGACAAGACGTTCTTTGCCTGCGCTTCCACCTGGAGCGACACAGTAGCCAAGCATGCCGTCTGCTGTGACAAACACAGTTGCTTCCTGCATGTGCGCATAATATCTGACGCTCTTATCAGCCTGCCCCCTGTTTTCGATAAAAGGCACCAGCGTATTCATGCCTGTATGTAAAGCGGCGCAGGCAGTTGAAAGGCCCGGATATGGCATGCTGATGCAGGTTGCAATTGCCATGATCAGTAAAAAGGCTACCACAATAGGTTTGATAAAAAGTGTTTCTTGTGTTTTTTTCATGGTCTCCTCCCTTTTAAAAGGCTTGTGGGCTTATACTAATACTATTTAATAATTTCTTAAAAAAAACAAACCTTTTATTTTATAGTTTTGATTTATGTTGTGATCCTGACTAAGTATCTAAGTGGTATAATGGCATAGTATCTTGCAAGCATATTGACTTGACACCTGGCATGCGACTCCCTATAATTTTAAAAATATAAAAACTAGCGTTTTAAATAGAGAGCATGCAAAGTTTTTATAATTTCACTAGGTGGGATTTTTTTCTGTGAGGGTTGATTTGCAAGTGAACTGCATGGTTGTGAGAACATATGTTCGAAGGAGGGTATGTGTCGTATTTTAAGGAATATATTTTTAGAAATTTCGAGCAGATTGTTGTGCTGTTTATTCTGGTTGCTGTTGTTGCTTTGAATTATTTTATCGCTGAAAAGCTCGCTCTTTTGAATATGTTCTATCTTCCTTCGCTTGTCGCGGGATTTGTTCTCGGGAAAAGAAAAGCGCTGCTTACCAGTATTTTCAGCATCACGGCGGTCATATTTTATGTATCTCTGAACTATGACAGTTTCAAGCCGAGTCAGTCTGCCCTATCTTTTTATATAAATATCATTTCATGGGGCAGTTTCCTCATACTGTGCTCCATCCTTGTCGGCCATCTGCATGAAGAAAACGAAAAAAAAATGCTACAGCTCAAAAGCGCCTATCTGGGCATACTTGAAATACTGTCAAAATACATCGAGTCTGCCGATAAATACACGCAGGGCCATTCCGTCCGGGTTTCGCATTATGCAACCGAAATAGCCGTTGCCATGCAGCTGCCGCCACAGGAGATTGAAAATATTAAAGTCGCGGCGTTGCTGCATGATATCGGTAAAGTCGATATCAGCACGGAACTTATCGGCAAGGCTGCTTCGCTCAGCAGCGAAGAAAAAAATATCATGGCCACCCATACCGAGCGCGGCGCTCAGCTTCTATCCTCGGTTTCCAGTGTGTTGAGCGATGCTATTCCGCTTGTCCGCGCCCATCACCAGTACTTCGATCATGACGGCCACAAAGGTTCCCCCTCGGGTGAAGTCCCGCTGGGAGCCCGCATTTTGGCGGTTGCCGACTCCTATGATGCCATGACAACCGACAGGCCCTATCGTTCGGGTATGCCACCGTGGAAGGCTATTGAGGAACTGGAGCGATGCACGGGCACGCAGTTCGACCCGGATGTTGTAAACTGCTTCAAGACCATGCTTTTTCAGCGCAGCGGCACCCACCAGATACTATCGGGAGATGAAAAAGCGCCAGCCTTTGAGTAACCAGGGCACTATGTTTGCCGGCAGCGCCCCTACGCAGACCCTGCTTCATCATACAAAAGCAGTGTTGAAGGTCCGGTAGAAGGGATTTTAAAACAGCGACTGCTGACTTGTTGTTTTTTTCCTGTTTTTGGGTTTGGCGGGAAGGGAGCTGTAATCCTCAAGCTTGCTTTGCAGCGTATTGCGGGAGATGCCGAGTATTTTCGAGGTTTTGCTTTTGTTGTTTTTCATGCGCCGCAGCACGGTCTGGATATAGATTTTTTCAATTTCCTCAAGGGTGAAGAAATCTTCGTGGCACAAAAAGCTTTCAAGGGCGATGAATTTCTTTGAAACATTGAAACGTATGTCTTCATCCATGATGAGCATATGCCGCGACAGCAGAACCGCATTTTCGATAACATCGCGCAGCTCGCTGACATTGCCCGGCCATTGCCAGCCTTCAAGACGGACCAGGGCGGATTTGTGAAGGCCCCCGATATCCTTGCCGTATTCCTTGGAAAACCGGTCAACAAAAAAAGTTGCAAGGTGTTCAATATCGGCAGGTCTGTCGCGAAGCGGCAGAATGCTTACAAGCTGAGGATTGAAGGCTTTTATGCACTGGTCGTTGCCGTCGGCGCCACCGCTTTTCTGGCAGCTTGAAAATACCAGCCTGATGCGGCCGGTATGATTCTGCGTTCTGCTGCGCGGCATGTATATTTTTTTCTGAAGCAGCCCCAGAAGATTTTTTTGAACGGATTGCTCAAGCTTGCCAATGTCGCGAAAAAACAAGGTCGCGGCATACCTTGTGTCACTTCCGGCCTGTCCGTCAGTATCGCTGGAGACATCCGAGATACAGGACTCAATTTTTTCTTCAAAATGGTCATACGGCAGGTTAACGCAGCTGATGGGTATGAACTGAGACTGCGGCGACAGCGTGTAATGGATGCTTTTTGCAAGCAGTTCTTTGCCGGTTCCGCTTTCGCCGGTGATAAGCAGGCAGGGAGCGTCGGCTTCACATAAGTTTTTTGCCGTCCGGTACAGCTCTTTCATTGAGCCCGTCATATGAATGCCGGGTAAATAGTCAATAGTGCGTTCAACAGCCTGTGTGAGCTTCATGTGATCATCAGTAATGGCTTGAGGTTCAAAAACAGGTGTGACGTGAAGGCTATGTCATAATGGAGAAGACAGCGTTTCGTCAAGGCAAATTTTAATAAAAAAAATATGCTGTAAATTCAAGCCTATAGAACGTGGGTTGTGGCGTGATTTTTAAAAAAATCATGAAGAATGTTTTTGATAAAAAATGAAAGAAAAATAAATAAGCAATTTTAACAGGATGTGCGGTAATCTTGTTTTCAGTATGAGGGAAAGTGTAGTTTGGGCTGTATTAGAGGGTGTTGTAAAAGCATCAAATGAAAATGCGAGGTTTGAATGCAAGCAGTTTCAGTGGCTGAATCAGCCAATGCCTTTTTTTAAACAAGCCCGCAGCGCAACATTATTGTAAGGTGAGTAGCTATCTGCAGCCGGCATGCAGGAGTGCCGTGCAGTTTTCGGCCAGATGCTTTTGCTGGGTCATGCTGACAAGCATGGTGCTTACAGCCTCCTGCCGTGCAACGAAGGCAAGGGCCGCTGCAGCAGGGTCCGGCTGATTTTTTTCAACCAAAGCCATGCCTGCTGTAAATAATTCCGGATTACGGTACAGCGGGTTGAGGCGGCGCACATCATGCCTGCCGGGTTTAAAATCCGGGCTGAGCGTATTGCTCAGAAGCCCCTGCGCCAGGGGGCTGTAGCAGATGAATCCCAGGCCAAGCCGCCTGCACAGAGGCAGCACAGCGGCCTCGGCCTCGCGCTGCAGCATATTATAGGGCTCCTGCACCGACACGACAGGTGCAAGGGCCCGTGCTTTTTCAAGCAGCTCCGGGCTGAAATTGCTCACGCCGATATGCCGGATGACGCCCTGAGCCTGAAGCTCGGTAAGCTTTTTCATGGTTTCTTCAAGGGGGGTATGCGTATCGGGCCAGTGAATCTGGTAGAGATCTATATAATCGGTTCTCAGCCGCTGCAGGCTTTGCTCAATTTCCCCTGCGATGGAATCTTGCGAGAGATTGTGCTTCACCGAGCCCCGGTCATTCCACCGGAGGCCGCATTTGGTGGCGATGATGACCTGCTGCCGCATGCCGCTGAGGGCTTCGCCCAGCACTTCTTCCGAGCGGCCGAAACCGTAGACAGGGGCTGTGTCGAAAAAATTGATGCCCTGTCCGATACAGGCTTCAAGCGTCTTTCCCGCTTCTTTTTCATCAACGCCGGGCCAGCCCTTTTTGCCCAGCGCCCAGCCGCCATAGCCCAGCAGCGACACCTTCATGCCGGATGGTCCAAGAGTTCTGTAAAGCATAGCATCACCACGTATGGGATATGGAGCTAGTGGGTCCTTCAGCCGGTTTACTGATACACCCAGTAATAAAAGCTGTTTATATCATGCGCGCTTCGTACAAAAGAAAACGACAGCTTTGCCTGTTCGGTGGTTATCAGAGATGCCGGCACCGTGAACATGCTTTCCTGCCACTGGCTGGCACTGCTGCCGCGGTTAAGATGCCAGTCTCCTGCTGTTTGTCCGTTTACGGCTACTGCGACCACCTGATTGGCCACAGAAGAGTCAAAACGTTTTATGATGGTGATGGGTTTATGCGGAACAATGCCGGAGACCACAAATGATTCAGAGCCGATATGGGCCTTGCCGTCATCAGTACATAGTGTGTCATCTGCATACGAAAAAGCCCTTGTTCCCTCCCACGACACATTCTCGACCCGGTAGCCGACCCTTTTTTCAGATTCAGGATTGCCCACATTAAGTTCTGCTACTTTTTTCAGTCCGGGAGCATGCATTGCATGCTGTGTTTGGGTAATGTTCAAAAATTCCTTATTTCTTTCGTTCGACTGTATGGTTGTGCACTCGGCTGAATTAATCCTGTAGATTCTAAGCGCAGAGATTCGCCATGGTTTCAGGGGAAATGGCGCCTCTGCCATAAGGCATTGGCTAGCGGGCAACCTTCCCCCTGTAAAGGTGTCGGCAATGCCGAAAAGCATGTCAGGCCTTCTGGCCCCGCCGGTAATGACCACACTCCCGAGCTGCAGTATGCTTGGTAATGTTTTAGGAAACTCCAGCATCCATTTTGGATGAAAACCGGCCCGGAACAAGAGATAATGCCGCATCTCGGCATCAGTGATTATTTTTTGGATAGTCAGGTCTTTTACAGCATTCCATGCCCATTGCTGGTCAAGGGCAGTGTCACGATAAAAAGATGCTTTTACCCAAGCCCAGTAGAGTGATGAAACAATTAGAAATACAAAAACAGCAGCCGCTGCCAAACGGACGACTTTGTGTTGCATAGACCATAGGCATGACAGGAAGACACCTATGGCCACTGCGGCAGGAACCGAGGCGATGTGCAAAAAACGCGGAAGACGGTGTATCGGCACATACTGGGGGTTTATTTTCAGCGGAGAAAATTCCATAAACAGCAGATAGAAGAGCGCGCACACAACCGGAAGGCGCATTTTTTTGAAACGCCGGAACATGCTCACAGGCGCGCACAGTAAAAATACCAGAAAGAAGTAGCCATAGGGCAGAAAATTGCAGTCAAAACCCCCTTCCTTTAAAATTCCCAGCATCCACTTGGGATACCGAAGAAGGAATTCAGCAAGTTTACCCGGCCCCGGTATAAAGCCCGAAGGATTATAGTCGATATTAAACCGCATTTCAGCATGATAATGCGCAAAAAAATCGTCACCGGCCTTATAGAGATACAGGCACAAGAGAATATTTGCCGTCAGCCATCCGGCTGCCCATATACTGATGGCCGGCCATATTTTGTTGCGTGCGCCCGTCATGAACAGAGCCATAAGAAGGCCCATAAAAAGTACTGGCGCAATCACGGCATTGAATTTAACGGCCATCCCGGCACCGACAAGAAAACCCGAAAGACAGATAAGATTTGGCCGCCATCGCTCCACAGGTCTATCCATCGCCAGCATCAGCAGAAAGCCACCACTCCAGATAAAGCTTGAAAGCAGAATATCATTGCTCATAGTCGTGGCATGAACCACATCAAGAGGGAAAACGCTGTAGGCGGCAGCGGCAAAAAAACCTGCGCAGCTTCCGGCAAGGCGTGCGCCAGCGGCATATGCCAGGGCTGTATTGAACAGTGAGGCCAGCAGGACAGGCAGAACAAAACTCCAGTCAAACCAGCCGAACAGCTTTATACAGAGCGCTATAGGATACAACATAAGAGGACGGCAAGCAAAAACACCGTGGGTTCCTATGATAGGTAGGGTTCCGTTAAGAATTTGAGCTGTATAATCGGCATATGCCGGATCATCTCCCAGTACAAACCCGGAAAAAAGCAGAAGGCGCACCGTGCAGCTTACAAGCAGCAGCAGAAGGATGAGAAAATAGTGATTTCGTGTTTCCATAATGTCTCGTGTGGCCGGTGAAATTTTTATAAGAAAGAATCTGCACAACTGGCAGCTGCCTGCTTTATGGACAGGGTTTTACCATAAAAAAAATGAGATTGTTCACCTAACCGCTATATGCACTGGTCAGGCCTTTTTTAATCCGGCTGTCATGGATGAGCGCCTTATAGCAGAATTATACAGGTGATTCCATAGTCATAAAATTTCCCGGCTGTCCGGGACTGGCGCATACCTTCAGTTGCATGCAGAGCCATTATACATGCGCCGCAAATCAGGGGAAACATTTTTCAGGAAAAGAAGAGTAGCTACTTTACTTGCAAAAAGCGGCATTTAGTTCTATTTTTTAGATAGCTACGTGAACTATGGCGATTCGTCCGTGCGGAACGGATAATTGAGAAAATCAGGAGGTTTCTATGTCAGCACACAAGCATGTAAAAAAAAGCATCGTTATTTTTGTCATACTTATCCTGGCTCTGGCAAAGAACTGTTTTGCTCAAGGGATGACCCTGGAGGACTATGTAAACGAGCCGGACGAAGCCTTCGAGTATAAGCTTGTTAAAACAGCCTATACGTTTCTGTACACCACCTATATTTTTGAAATCACCTCCCAGACATGGCAGGAAGGCGCTTGGGAATGGCACTCCGATGAGATTGAGGATGACGGGAAGTGGAAGCACTGGCTCACCATAGTGGAGCCGCGCCTGTTTGGGCAATATACGCAATATATTCCGTTTTTTTCTCTGGTGCGGTCCGACAAGGTTCTTTTGTATCTCCTGCGGGGCGATGCCGATCATGAGGACAGGCCATCCGAAGCTTCACCGCAGGCAGTGCAGCAGGCGCTCAGCTCTTTTTCAATTGTTGCGGAGCTGCATGGCATTCCCATTGGTTCTGTTGCTTTTCTTGATGAGCAGCCGGATGATTACGGCACATGGTGGTGTGATGAAGATAATCCTTTGAAACTGGATGATGATAAATGCGAACTGCTTCGCAGCGAAGATTCGCTGCAGGCCCGCTCCTTTGACTTGGCACTGGAAACAGGTGATTTCAGCTGGGCGCTCATGGCGCCCATGACAAAAGCGGTTGTCCGCGGCATGGATGTGATTCAGGATTTTTTGCAGCAGCGCTACCTGTGGCGTTCGGTAGCCAAAGAGTTTGTCCTGACCGGGCATTCCAAGCGCGGCCATATCGTCTGGCTGACCGCTGCGCTTGATAATCGTGTTGCGGGTGTGGTGCCGGTCAGCTATGACCTGCTCAATATTGCGGATCAGATTGCCCTGCAGGATGCTTCCTGGACCGATCGCAGTGAGGAGCAGGATGCCAATGAAGAGTTTGACCTGTATACCCGGTATAAAACGGCTATCGGTCAAGAGCTGATTGCCGATGTTGACCCGTATGCCTATCGCGATCGCCTCACTATTCCGGGCCTGATTCTGGTCGGCACCGGCGACCCGTACTCCTGCTCTGATGCGGTGAATCTTTATTTCGATAACATGTCGGAAGATACCCGGATATCGTATGTTCCCAATACCGGTCATGATATCCGCGAGCTTCCCGAGGTGGAGAGCGCTATAGGAAATTTTTTCAGGCATATT
>JAFGCP010000118.1 GCA_016932595.1 Deltaproteobacteria bacterium | reverse complement strand
TTGTGGCCGAGCTTTTCCCTGAGCTGGTCGCGCACCTTCACGGGGTTTGCGCCCGAGCGGTCGCACTTGTTGACAAAGGCGATGCGGGGCACATTGTAGCGCTTCATCTGCCGGTCGACCGTGAAGGACTGGCTCTGCACGCCGCCTACCGAGCACAGCACGAGTATGGCGCCGTCGAGCACCCGCAGGGCCCGCTCAACTTCGATGGTAAAGTCGACATGGCCGGGCGTGTCGATGATATTAATATGATGGTTGTCCCATTCGCAATGGGTTGCCGCGCTGGTGATGGTGATGCCGCGCTCGCGCTCCAGCTCCATGAAGTCCATTTTGGCGCCGACGCCGTCTTTGCCCCGAACCTCATGGATCGCATGAATCCGGTTGGTGTAGTACAGGATGCGCTCGGTCAGCGTTGTTTTGCCGCTGTCAATATGGGCCGAGATGCCGATATTGCGCAGTTTTGATAAATCGCTAATCACAAAAAAAGTACCTCCCTGTCAATAAAAAGTCTTACGAAAAAAGGCGTAAAATATACTTGAAATCGGAGAAGAAGTCAACAAGTTATTTAAAATGCTTGTATTTTTTTTTGCACCAGGCCAACCCGCGTGCTTTCAATGTACTCATTTCTTAATGAAGACAGCCTGTAGGGTGCGCTGCGCGCACCAATGACGATCGATGCGCATGATGGTGTGGTGACATGCTCGCGGTGTGCAAAACCGGGTTGTTGATGTGATTTTTTAATTTGATTGTCGTGGTCTTCGGTGCGCACGGCGCACCCTACGGACTTGAAATCGGAGAAGAAGTCAACAAGTTATTTAAAATGCTTGTATTTTTTTTGCATCCGGCCAGCGCAGACGCTTTTAAAGTAATCATTTTAATTAAGATGCCGGTCTCGAAGGACGTTTTGAGCACGCGGGCATATGAGTATAAATACTCATAGCAAATTGAGTATTTGTACTCATGGCGGATGATGCGATTTATTGGTATAAGAGTTTGAAATTGCGCTCAAAACAGGAAATGCGTACACGCCACACAATAAGGGGCGGTTGTAGATAAAAATCCCTGCTAATGCTCCAGTGCAAAAATGGAGGAGGTGTAAAGTACCGAGTCTTTTTTGCCATCCTTTTTTTAGGAGCATTAAAGGGGGTTACGGGGGATTGAGGAGGTTTTGAGGGTGATGATAACCGCTCCCCTTATTGTGTGGCGCTGTACTCTTTGATGATTAACCTTTTGATGTTTTGAAGGGGCCGGACCATGACCACTCTATCTCCCGATGCAATCAGGCAGAGCCTTCTGGAATTTTTTTCCTCTCTCGGCGCATATGAAATAGCCACCATGGCCGATTTAAAAATAAAAGTCATGCTTGTTGACGACTGGTACACCCCCATAGCGAAAGAAGAAATCCTTACCCTGGCCAGGTGCAACCTGTTGCTGTCGCAACCCGCCGCCGCAAAAACACAGCTTGCCGATCGCGATGATTCCGCCATGCAGCTTAAAAGCGAGGCAAATGCCCTGTATCGCCATGGCACGTATGCCTGTACGGCGGCGCCTGTGCCACCGGCAGTTGCCATCGTTATCAGCCAGAACCATGCCTTAAATCTTTTCATCGAGCAGGATGATCAGGGCAAAAACACTACCTGGTGTATAGATGCGAGCACGCCGAAGCTGCCCATAACCAGTGACCCTGCGCAGGCTGCGCGGATGCTGAAAAAACCGCCGGTGAAACTAATCTATATGTAAGGAGGCGCCCGTGCTTATGAAAACAAGCAGTCTGCCGCCCGTAATGGTTTATAAGCTGTGCCTGCTTGCCGTGCTGTGCTACAGCGGCCCGCAGAGCTAGAGGGGGCGTTGTGGAATGAGTTGCATTGCTTGCCGGCGATGCTGCCCGCTTTTAAACAAAGGCCGGAGCTTCTGACTCCGGCAGCCGGCTTTTTTTAAGTCAAAAGCATCTTTGATCTGAATTCAGCCAGGTACAGAAAAGGGCTTGCTGTTAAATTTTTCTATTTATTTAAGGGCGCCCCCAAGAACGCCCTTGATCCTCTCCTGCAATCGCGCTTCTTTGCGGTAATGGTTCCGCCAGTTCTCCGTAAGCTGATCCCAGGGCACAGCCCTTGTGAAATCCCGGCTGCAGTTGTATATCATGGGCGCTTTGCGGCATTGTTCTATATATGTTTTATTATCCCGGCACCAGGTATCGTGAAGCGCGCGGGCCCCAGTTTCAATTTCCTTTTCACCCATACCGCCATCCACTGTTTAAAAAAGTTTTAAAAGAAGCAATACTGCGCACTATTGCGTCAATTTGCTTGTGAGGCGTTATTGCGCCCTGCCAGACTTTTTTCTTTAACCATATAAACCCTTCTCTATGCTTGATACACGTATCGGAATTATCCCGCAACCCGAAGGTCAATTCCATGAACTCTTATGAGGCCGGGCTGCCTGTTTCGGTGGCTTGCGGCGGCTGCTCCAGCAAAGCAAGAATATCATGCCCCTCGATGTTTTCTTTTTCAAGCAGCAGGGCAGCGCCTTTTTCAAGCGCAGAGCGCCGGCCGGAGAGAATGGCAACGGCAACCGCGTACTGATCTTTGATTATTTGACTTATTTCCTGATCAATGCGCTCGGCAGTGGCCTGGCTGTAGTCGCCGGGATTTTCAGGGCCCATATCAAGAAAGCGGTTGCGCCGCTCAGCGGCAAGATACACAGCCCCGAGGGCGCTGCTCATGCCGTATTCCTTCACCATGCTGCGGGCGATATCGGTTGCGCGCGCAAGATCATTATGCGCTCCGGTCGAGCTGTCCTTGAAAATAATATCCTCCGCAGCCCTGCCGCCCAGAAGGGCTGCGATTTTGTTGAGCAGCTCCGTCTTCTGCATGAGAAACCGGTCTTCGGTCGGCGCCTGCATGGTATAGCCAAGGGCTGAAATGCCCCGCGGGATAATGGAGATTTTATGCACCGGATCAGTGCCGGGAAGCGACAGGGCCACCAGGGCATGGCCCATTTCATGATAGGCCACGATTTCGCGCTCATGCCTGTTGATGAGCCGGTTCTTTTTTTCAAGACCCGCCACAACCCGCTCCACCGCCTCGCTGAATTCGGCCATCCCGACTGTCTGCCTGTCATGCCGTACGGCAAGCAGGGTGGCCTCGTTCACAAGGTTTGCCAAATCCGCGCCGACCATGCCCGGGGTCATGCCGGCGATTTTATCCAGATCCAGATCAGGCTCAGCCTTGACCCCCCGCAAATGCACTTTGAGGATTTCAGCGCGGCCGGTCCGGTCGGGCCGGTCCACCAGCACA
>JAFGCP010000117.1 GCA_016932595.1 Deltaproteobacteria bacterium | reverse complement strand
TGCCACATGCGACGCATAGCACCTCACCTTCAGCAACTGTTATGATTTAAATTACTTACTGTAAAGCTCGACAATGAGCTGTTCTTTTATGGGCATCGTGATTTCCTCACGTGTGGGCAAAGCGACAACTTTGCCCAAAAAATTCTCCGATTCGACTTCCACCCATCGGGGAATTCCGCGCTGCTGAGCGGTTTCAACAGACTCTTTGATACGGGCGATGCTTCTGCTTTTTTCACGCACCTGTATAACGTCTCCCACCTTAACAATATAGGAGGGGATATCGACCAGTCGGCTGTTCACCGTAAAGTGCCGGTGGCGAATAAGCTGCCGCGCTTCGGTCCTGGAGCCCGCAAACCCCAGGCGATACAGCATGTTGTCAAGCCTGCTTTCGAGCATGACGATCAGATTTTCGCCGGTGACGCCCTTTTTCTGAGCGGCCTTGTGAAAATAATTGCGAAACTGCTTTTCCAGCACGCCGTAGATACGCTTGACTTTCTGCTTTTCCCGAAGCTGCTCACCGTAGGCTGAATATTTTACGCGGTTCTGACCGTGGTCGCCGGGTGCGTACTGGCGCCGGTCAACCGCGCATGAGTCGGTATAGCATCGCTCACCCTTAAGAAAGAGCTTGGTGTTTTCCCTGCGGCAAAGCCTGCATTTTGATCCTATATAACGAGCCAAAGGAGTTCTCCTTTCCTACTAATCAATTAATTCCGGGTTAAACGCGTCTGCGCTTGGGTTGACGGCAGCCGTTATGGGGTATGGGAGTCTGGTCGCGAATCACGGATATATTCAGGCCGCTGGCCTGCAGTGACCGTATGGCGGCTTCGCGGCCGGAGCCGGGTCCGCGCACAAGGACTTCCAGGTTTTTCATGCCGTTGTCCTTCGCTTTTTTCGCCACATCCTCGGCGGCCTGGCTTGCGGCAAACGGCGTGCTTTTGCGGGAGCCCTTAAAGCCCACGGTGCCTGCGCTTGACCATGCTATCACATTGCCGATCACGTCGGTAATGGTAATAATAGTATTGTTAAACGTGGCCTGAATGTGGGCTATCCCGTTGGGGATATTCTTCTTTTCCTTTTTCTTGCGAACGATCTTTTTCTTGCCAGCCATCGGTTTCCTCTATCGTTTAAAATAAATACACCTTCTTATTTGGAGGGGGCCTTCTTTTTGCCTTGTATTGCCCGGCGGGGTCCCTTGCGCGTGCGGGCGTTTGTATGGGTGCGCTGACCATGCACCGGCAGGCCCTTGCGATGCCGCAATCCGCGATACGAGCCGATCTCCATAAGCCGCTTGATATTCAGGGAAACGTCTTTACGCAGGTCACCCTCGGTTTTATAATCAGCAAAGATAACATTCTGAATCTTTGCCACTTCCTGCTCGGTCAGGGTGCCCGCTCGCCTTGTCGGATCAATGTCAACTGTCTGCAGTATCTGCTGGGCCGTATACCGGCCGATGCCGTAGATGTAGGACAAAGCAATACATATCTGCTTCTGTTTTGGTACGTCAACGCCCGCAATTCTTGGCACGAGTTACTCCTTTGATAGAAAATAAATTTCTTTATCCCTGGCGCTGCTTGTGCTTGGGATTATCGCAGATAATCCTGACAACGCCTTTTCTTTTTATGATCTTGCATTTATCGCAGATTTTCTTAACCGATGACCGTACTTTCATGATCCTTGTCCTTCCGACGTCATTTCGCCCGATATGTTATCCTGCCGCGGTTCAAGTCATAGGGGGAAAACTGAACCGTCACCTTGTCGCCCGGCAAAATTTTAATGTAATGCATGCGCATCTTCCCGGATATGGTTGCAAGGGATTTGTGCCCGTTGGCAAGCTTGACCCAAAACATTGCATTGGGTAGCGTTTCAAGCACTTCACCTTCAAGCTCTATGAGATCGTCACGCGCCATATGTTTGCAGTACAATCCTTAATGTCTTGCTCTCGTTTATCTGCGCGCCCTGCCGCCGACCTGCCCTCTGCTCAAAAAGCCGTCATAGTGACGGGCCAGCATATGCGATTCGATCTGGCCGATGGTGTCCAGGGCGACGCCCACAACGATCAGCAGCGCCGTGCCGCCGAAATAAAACGGTATATTGAATTCGCTCATCAGTATGGTCGGCAGCACGCAGACCGCTGAAAGATATATCGCGCCGATGCAGGTTACGCGGGTAAGAACCCAGTCAATGTATTCAGAGGTTTTCTTGCCCGGCCGAATCCCGGGTATATAGCCGCCCTGTTTTTTCATATTGTCGGCGATATCCACGGGATTGAACGTCACCGCCGTATAAAAATAGGCGAAAAATATGATAAACAGAACATACAATGCGTTATAGGCAACCGCTCCCGGATTCATGCTCTGAATAATACCGTCGACCCAGGGATACGCCTCGAGAAACTCAGAGGGAATGAACTGAGCTATCGTCAGCGGAAACATGAGTATGGATGAGGCGAAAATCGGCGGAATAACGCCTGCCGTATTGATTTTCAGCGGCAGATGCGTACTCTGGCCGCCATAAACTTTTCTGCCGACAACCCGCTTGGGATACTGCACCGGTATGCGGCGCTGGGCGCGCTCTATATAAATAATACAGCCGATGACCAAAACCATGATGGCCACCAAAAAAAGTATCGTCAGCGGTCCCATTTCGCCGGTCTGCATAAGCGCAACGGTTTGTCCTACAGCCGCCGGCATACGGCATACGATGCCGGCGAATATGATAAGGGAAATGCCGTTGCCGATGCCGCGCTCGGTTATCTGCTCGCCAAGCCACATAAGAAACGCCGTGCCCGCGGTAAGCGTTATAACCGTAATAATCCGGAATGCCCATCCCGGATCGATAACGATGGGGCTGCCGCCCGGGCCGGCCATGCGCTCCAGGCCGACGGCGATTCCTATGCCCTGAATAATACTCAAGGCAACAGTTCCGTAGCGAGTATACTGGGTGATCTTTTTTCTTCCGGCCTCACCCTCTTTTTTAAGCTTTTCCAGATACGGGACCACAACGGTCATCAGCTGCAGAATAATGGATGCGCTGATGTAGGGCATAATGCCCAGGGCGACGATCGACATCTGCTCAAAGGCGCCGCCGGAGAACATGTCGACAAAGCCGAGGAGCGTTCCCTTGGCTCGCGCAAAAAAGGCGGCCAGCGCCTTACCGTCGATACCCGGCGTCGGTATATGCACGCAAATGCGATAGACCGCCAGAAGCACGAACGTGGTCAGTAGTCTTTTTCTCAGTTCCGGTATTTTCGGTATGTTCTGAAAACCGCCGACCACTTAGATCCCCTCTATTGTACCGCCGGCCGCGGTAATTTTGGCATGTGCGCTCTGGCTCCACTTATGGATCTTCAGGTTGAGCGCATGATCGATATCCCCCCTGCCGAGCAGCTTGATGCCGTCACCGATCTTTTTCACGAGGCCGCACTTCAGCAGCACGGAAGCGTCAATGATACTGTCTTTTTCAAAGCTGCTCAGATCGCCGACCTGGATGAGGGCGTACTGCTTCTTGAAAACGTTGGTAAACCCCCGCTTGGGAAGCCTGCGCTGCAGCGGCATCTGGCCACCTTCGAATCCCGCGGGACGCCCTGCGCCGGTTCTGGAATTCTGCCCCTTATGGCCACGGCCGGATGTTCCGCCGCGGCCCGAACCGATGCCGCGACCTACCCTTTTTCTGCTTTTTACAGCGCCCTTATTCGGGTGTAAGCTACTCAGATCCATTAACAATATCCTTCTGCTTGTCCGCTTATTAATATTCTCAGGCCAGCATTCTTCTGCGCTCATCGGCATGCTGGAGCTGCTTCAGCCCGTCAATGGTCGCCTTGAGCACATTGTGGGGGTTGCTGGTTCTGAGGCATTTTGTAAGAATGTTTTTGATGCCCGACACTTCGATCACGGAACGCACGGCGCCGCCCGCGATAATGCCGGTACCCTCTGATGCCGGCTTCATAAAAACGCGGCCCGCGCAATGGGCGCCGATGACGTCATGGGGTATGGTGCCGTCAACCAGGGGAAACGTCACCATATTGTGCTTTGCATGCTCTATGGCCTTGCGGATCGCCTCTGGCACTTCGCGCGCCTTTCCCAGTCCGCAGCCCACCTGACCATTGCCGTCGCCAACAACCACCAGTGCGCTGAAGCTGAACCGGCGGCCGCCCTTAACGACCTTGGCTACGCGATTGATGGTCACGACTTTATCGATAAGGGTAGACTCTTGATCGTTTTCGTATGCCAAGACTGTTCCTCCTTAAAATTGCAGGCCCTTTTCCCGGGCGCCTTCAGCAATAGCCCTGACGCGGCCGTGATACAAAAAGCCGTTACGGTCAAAGACTACCTTGGTAATATTCATTTCAACGGCTTTTTCGGCAATGAGGTTTCCAAGCTTGCGGGAAGCTGCCACATTCCCGGTCTGTTCAAGGGACGTCCGAAACTCCTTGCTGGCCGTTGACACAGACGCCAGCGTCCTGTGCGCCTCATCATCGATAAGCTGCACGTAGCAATGGTTAAGGCTCTTAAAAACGCTCATACGCGGACGCATGCTGGTGCCGAAGACATGCCTGCGTATTCTTTTCTTGCGCTTTAGGCGATTTTGCTCTTTTTTATGCTGCAGGTTCACAGTTGCTCCATCCTTGTCTATCAAAAGATCATCTAAAGGCATCCGCCCTTATTTATTTGGCTCCGGCCTTGCCGACCTTCTTTCGCACCACTTCGCCGACGTAGCGAATACCCTTGCCCTTGTACACGTCCGGCTTTTTAAACATGCGGATCTTCGAGGCCGTCTGTCCGACGAGGCACTTATCAATGCCCTCAACCCTGATGATCTGCTTGTCGACCTGAATCTGAACCCCTTCGGGCTCATCGAAATTGATGACATGGGACAGACCGACTGAAAGTTTCAGCGTTTTGCCCGCCTTCTCCGCCTTATAGCCGACGCCGACGACTTCAAGCTCCCGCTTAAAGCCCTGCGTGACCCCTTCAACCATGTTGGCCACCAGCGTGCGGGTCAGGCCGTGAAGCGACCGTTCCTGCCTGCCGTCAGTAGGCCGGGTTACGCTGATAACATCGGGGCCCTGTTCAACGTGGATGCAGGAAGGAATCGTATGTGTAAGCCGGCCCTTGGGGCCTTCCACCTGCAGCAGTGAGCCGTCAAGCTTTACGTTGACGCCTTTGGGGACTGTTATGGGCTGTTTACCGATTCTGCTCATGGCGCAAATTCCTATTCTTACCAAAACGTGCAAATAACTTCACCGCCGACCTGCTGCCTGCGTGCTTCCTTGTCGGATAAGACCCCCTTGGAGGTGGACATTATCGCAAGCCCCAGGCCGTTGCGGATCATCGGTATATCGTTCTTGTTCACATAGACGCGGCAGCTGGGCTTTGACACCCGCTTTATTTCCGTTATGACCGGCGCGCCCTTGCTGCCGTATTTCATCTGTATCTGCAAAATCCCCTGCTTGTTATCCTCGGCCACCGAATAATTTCTGATATAGCCTTCTTCGCGCAGAATCTTTGCTATACTGACCTTCATTTTCGCCGACGGGATGTCGACCGTTTCGAATTTGGCCTTATTTGCGTTTCGTATGCGGGTGAGCATATCCGCAATTGGATCAGTCATCATGCGTGCCGTACTCCTTGTTGTTGTTACCAGCTGGATTTAATAACGCCGGGGATATCGCCCTGCAATGCCAGTTTTCTGAGACAAATCCGGCACATGTTGAATTTGCGGTAGTATGCCCGGGACCGCCCGCAAATGGGGCACCGGTTATACTGGCGCACCTTGAATTTCATGGTGCGCCGGGCTTTGTAAATAAGCGATGTTTTGGCCACGTAGCCTCTCCTTACAGCATCAGTTAGCACCAAAGGGCATGCCGAAATACTCGAGAAGCGCCTTGGCTTCCTCATCGTTTTTGGCCGTGGTGGTTATGACGATGTTCATGCCCTTGATTTTATCAATCTTGTCATAGTCGATTTCAGGGAAGATAATCTGCTCTCGTATGCCAAGGGCATAATTGCCCCTGCCGTCAAACGCCTTGGGGGACACGCCCTTGAAATCGCGAATCCGGGGAAGCGCCAGGTTAAGCAGCCTGTCCAGAAATTCATACATGCGCTCGCGGCGCAGGGTCACCTTGCAGCCGATCGGCATGCCCTGGCGCAGCTTGAAATTCGCTATTGCCTTGCGCGCTTTGGTAATAACGGGCTTTTGGCCGGTTATCGTCGCAAGTTCCTTCTCGGCGGACTCGAGTATCTTGACATTCTGTATGGCCTCGCCAAGGCCCATATTAATGACAACCTTATCGATCTTGGGCACTTGCATGATATTTTTGTACCCGAAACGCTTCATCATCTGCGGCATGATATCCCGCGTATATTTTTCCTTAAGCCGGCTCATGTGCCTGTTCTCCTACTGATCCAGAATTTCGCTGCACTTGGCGCATACGCGCACTTTTTTACCATCCTCGAGCATCCGCGATCTCGCACGGACCGCCTTGTTGCATTTGGGGCACAGCAAATTCACATTTGATGCGTGCAGCGGGCCCTCTTTTTCGATAATGCCTCCCTGAGGAGCGGTTTTGCTCGGGCGGGAATGCCGCTTGATCATATTAATCTTTTCAACGAACACCCTTGATTTTTTCAGGTTCACCGACATAATTTTGCCGGACCGCCCCTTCTCCTTGCCTGCAAGCACGACAACGGTGTCGCCCTTTTTTACATGTAGCATTGCTCGTTGTGCCATTGTCCTTATCTCCCGGTATCTAAGCGCTCACACAACCTCAGGGGCAAGCGATATGATCTTCATGAAATTTTTTGCGCGAAGCTCTCTGGCTACCGGCCCGAAAATACGCGTGCCGACCGGTTCGTTTACGTTATTTATGAGGACGGCGGAATTGTCGTCAAATCGGACATACGTACCGTCAGAACGCTTGGTCTCTTTGGCGGTACGCACGATCACGGCGCGCATGACGGAACCCTTCTTGACTTTCGAATTCGGTATCGCCTCCTTTACGGAAACGATAATCACATCCCCGAGATAGGCGTACCTGCGCTTTGAACCGCCCAGCACTTTGATACACTGGAGCTCCTTTGCGCCCGAATTATCCGCCGCCACAAGTCTTGTCTGCATCTGAATCATTGCCGATTTCCTTCCAGAGTCAAAAACACGGCTACACCCCTTAAATTGCCTTGCGCACCACTTCCACAACCCTCCAGCGCTTATCCCTGCTCAAGGGCCGCGTCTCCTCCACCAGCACCATATCGCCGATCTGGCAGGCATTGCCCTCATCATGAGCTTTGAATTTGACATGCTTCTTAAGGTATTTGCGGTACAGCGGGTGTCGTGTTGTTCTGTCGGTTAATATGACGACCGTTTTGTCCATCTTGTTGCTGACAACAACGCCCGTTCTCCTTTTTCTGCTCACTTCCATTGATTTCCCCTATGCTCCCAGGATTCACTGCCTTTAAATTGTTGCGGACCGTTTTTTCTGCTTCACGATGGTCTTGATGCGGGCGATATCCCTGCGCAAATGCACAATTTCAGCGGTATTTGCAAGCTGATTTGTAGCATGCTGTATTTTAAGATTAAAGTGCTTCGCCCTGAGATCTTTTTCCCGCTGGGCAAGCTCCTCAACTGACAGTTCGCGAAATTCTTTAGCCTTCACTGACTTCCCTCATGACAAACGTTGTTTTAATCGGCAGCTTGTGTGCCGCCAGGCGCATAGCCTCCTTGGCCACTTCCTCGGAAACGCCTTCAATTTCATAGAGGATTCTACCCGGCCGCACGACGGCAACCCAGCATTCAGGAGCGCCCTTGCCCTTGCCCATGCGGGTTTCGGCGGGTTTTTTGGTAATGGGCTTGTCCGGAAAAATACGAATCCAGAGCTTGCCGCCGCGCTTCACATGGCGGATAAGGGCAACACGCGCAGCCTCGATATGGCGTGATGAAATCCATCCGCATTCCGTGGCCTTCAGGCCGAAGCTTCCGAAATCTATTTTATTACCGCGGCCGGCTGCGCCTGCCATGCGGCCTTTCATCATTTTTCTATGTTTGATCTTTTTAGGAGCCAGCATATATTGATTTCCCCTTGGTCAGTGTTTCACCCTTAAAAATCCAGACCTTTACGCCGATAATGCCGTAGGTGGTTCTCGCCTCTGAAAAGCCGAAGTCGATATCAGCCCGCAGCGTCTGCAGGGGAACGCGACCCTCACGGTACCACTCATGCCTGGCCATTTCAGCCCCGCCCAGACGGCCCGAGCATGCAATTTTGACCCCTTTTGCACCGAACTTCATCGCTGACCCGACGCCGCGCTTCATGGCCCGCCGAAAAGCAACGCGTTTCATGAGCTGCTGGCATACGTTTTCGGCGACCAATTGCGCGTCGACTTCGGGACGCTGTACCTCGATAATATTGACAAACAGCTCACGGTCGGTAAGTTTCTGGATTTCGGCTTTCAGCTTTTCTATCTCAGAGCCTTTTTTTCCAATGATAATACCGGGCCGCGCTGCGGCGATGTTAATCCTGAGCTTGTTTGCCGCCCGCTCGATTTCAACACTTGAAATACCTGCCTGGCTGAGCTGCTTTTTCACGAAGTTCTTTATTTTCAGATCTTCATGCAGCAGGGTATCGAACGTCTTGTCGGCATACCACCGGGAATTCCATGTTTTGATGATCCCGAGACGAAACCCAATAGGATGAACTTTTTGACCCAAGCAGACCTCCTTGCAGTACCTTAAAAATTATGCTTCATCAAGTATCACGGTTAAGTGACAGGTGCGCTTCAATATCCTGAAGCCCCGTCCCTGGGGGCCGGGCCGAAACCGTTTCAGCGTGGGGCCCTGATCAACCAGCACATTTTTCACAAACAGCACATCCACATCAACGCCCTGTTTATGCGAGGCATTGGCTACAGCAGACCTGATCAGCTTGTAGAGATATATGCTGATAGCCCTGGGCGTAAATTCGAGAATGCTCAGCGCATCGCTCACGGGCTTCCCCTTAACAAGATCAGCCACCAGCCGGGCCTTTCGCGGCGACACGCGTATATATCTATCAACTGCCTTGACTTCCATAGACTGTCTCTCTGTCTAACGGTTTTCGCTTCGGTTATTTTTTTGAATGGCCGTGATAGGTTCGTGTCGGGGAAAATTCACCCAGCTTATGCCCTACCATATTCTCCGTGACGTACACGGGGATGAACTTCTTCCCGTTGTGAACGGCAAAGGTGAAGCCGATCATATCAGGAATTATCATCGACCTTCGTGACCATGTCTTGATAACCTGACGGTTATTGGTATCAATGGCCTTGCTCACCTTACGCAGCAGGCATTCATCGATAAAGGGGCCTTTTTTAATTGACCGTGCCATCGCATCTCACTTTCGCGGGTTACTTATTTCTTCTTCTGACTATAAAACTGCTGGTGCGCTTATTTTTTCTGGTTCTGTAGCCTTTTGTCGGCTTGCCCCAGGGCGTACAGGGGTGGCGTCCGCCGGAGGACCGGCCTTCGCCGCCGCCCATGGGATGGTCCACCGGGTTCATGGCAACGCCGCGCACATGGGGCTTCTTGCCGAGCCAGCGTTTCCGGCCCGCCTTGCCGATTGAAATATTGGCATGGTCGCCGTTGCCGACCTGGCCGATGGTGGCATAGCAATCGATGTGCACGAGGCGAAGCTCACCAGAGGGCATTTTCACGTGGGCGTAGTTATTCTCCTTGGCCGAAAGCTGCGCTCCCGAGCCGGCGCTGCGGGCAAGCTGCCCTCCCTTGCCGCGGCGCAGCTCGATATTGTGTATCATCGTGCCGACCGGGATTTTTCTGATCGGAAGCGCGTTGCCCGGCTTGATGTCGGCTGTTTCACCGGCCATAATCTCATCACCGCATTGCAGCTGCGCGGGCGCTATGATATAGCGCTTCTCGCCATCCCTGTACTGCAGCAGCGCTATGCGGGATGTCCGGTTGGGGTCATATTCAATGCTGACGACCCTGGCCGCAATGTCGTGCTTGTCGCGCTTGAAATCAATGATTCTATAGCGCTGCTTATGACCGCCGCCGATATACCGGGCGGTAATCCTGCCGTTGTTGTTGCGTCCGCCGGTTTTCTTCAGCGGCGCCAGCAGGCTTTTCTCAGGTGTGGTTTTTGTAATTTCCTCAAAGTCTGCCACTGTCTGGAACCGCCTGCCAGCAGACGTTGGTTTAAATGCCTTAACAGCCATTTGTCACTCCGTGGTTTTTAATTGCCGGTCGTCGTAAAATCACACGCCTTCAAAATATTCGATTGAATCGCCTTTTTTCAATGTTATGACGGCCTTTTTCCAGTCGGGCCTTTTCCCTACGAGCCGGCCCATGCGCTTGCGCTTGCCCTCGAAATTCATGACATTGACGCTTTGCACCGTTACATTGAACAGCCGCTGCACGGCATTTTTTATCTCAACCTTGTTTGCCCGCTGATCGACCTCGAACACATACTGCGTGGCGGTTTCTTTAGCCAGGCTGCTTTTCTCGGTGACAATGGGCCTTCGAATACATGCGTATATTTCCTTCATGCCGCCAGTCTCCTTTGTATCTTATCAAGGCTCGGCAGGGTTATCAGCAGTCCGTCATAATAGAGAATATCATAGAGATTGAGGCCCTGCGACGGCAGCACTTTCACGTCAGGAAGATTGCGTGCGCTCAGACTCAGATTGCGGTTTTCATCATCTATGATCAGCGCGCGGCGGCCGGCCAGCTTCGCCATAATGTTCTTAAACGCCCTGGTTTTGATTTCAGGCAGCTCGAATTTATCGACGATGAGGAGCTTATCCTCCTTAAGCTTTTTGGTCAGGGCGGAGCACAGCGCGACGCGTTTGACTTTTTTAGGCACCGGGTAGCCGTAATCCCGCGGCCTGGGGCCGAATGCGACACCGCCGCCGCGCCACAGGGGGGATCGCGAGCTGCCGGACCGGGCGCGGCCCGTTCCCTTCTGCTTCCAGGGCTTGCGGCCGCCGCCGCTTACGTCTCCGCGGGTTTTCGTGCAGGCGGTGCCTGACCGGCGACTTGCAAGCTGCGCACGAATAATTTCATAAAAAAGATGCTCCTTGACCTCAGCATCAAACACGCTTTCATCAACTTCTATCTGGGAAACTTTTTCCCTGTTGATATTGTACACATCAAGGACTGTCATGACACGCATACCCGAAGATTGAAATTAATCTGATTTTTTAGAGATGACCACGATGCCGTTTTTGGGGCCGGGAACAACGCCCTTGACCAGAATTATGTTTTCCGCCTGCCGCTTATCGACAATCCTGATATTTTTTGCCGTCATCCTGTCACAGCCGAGATGCCCCGGCATTTTCTTGCCTTTAAAAACCCGGGACGGATAGGCGCTTGATCCTATGGAGCCGACAACACGGTGGAACTTGGAGCCGTGCGACATGGGCCCGCGGTTAAAACCCCAGCGCTTAATGTTTCCCGCATAGCCCTTTCCCTTGGTAATACCGGTCACTTCGACCTGTTCGCCGTTTTCAAAAATATCAAGAGCTATCTGATCGCCGACGGCATAGGCGCCGGTTTTGCCCGACCGGAACTCCCGCAGGTGGCGGAAGCCCTGGTCGCCGGCCTTTTTCATATGGCCCGCCAGGGGCTTGTTGAACTTATCCAGCTTCTTCTGGCCATAGCCGAGCTGCAGGGCCTCGTACCCGTCATTTTCAGGGGTTTTTTTCTGCAGGACAACGCAGGGCCCGGCCTCAATAACCGACACGGCGACCAGCTCACCATCAGAGGAAAAAACCTGCGTCATGCCGAGCTTTCGTCCTATTAATCCTAGTGCCACGGTAAGTATCTCCAACAGCTAATCTTGTTATTACAGCTTAATTTCCACATCAACGCCTGCGGACAGATCAAGCTTCATGAGGGCGTCAACGGTCTGTTCCGTCGGCTCATGAATATCAAGCAGGCGCTTATGGGTTCTCATTTCAAACTGCTCACGCGATTTTTTATCAACATGCGGAGACCGGAGCACGCAATACTTGTTGGTAAGCGTCGGAAGGGGAATCGGACCGACGACTTTCGCCCCCGTCCGCTTTGCCGTATCGACGATCTCAACCACCGACTGATCCAAAAGGCGATGGTCATAGGCCTTCAGGCGAATGCGTATTTTCTGGTTCTCTCCGAGTACGTCCACTTTTTTCATAAGCTTGCGAGTCCTACAATTACTGGATTATGTCACTGATAACGCCGGCGCCGACCGTCCTGCCGCCCTCGCGGATTGCAAAGCGCAGCTCCTTCTCCATCGCT
>JAFGCP010000116.1 GCA_016932595.1 Deltaproteobacteria bacterium | reverse complement strand
ATGTCGCCTCCCTGTTCACAGAGGATGAACTTCGGGTCGGCTCAACCGTGGCGCGTTTTGATGCTGCGACATGGGAGAAGACGGGCGCCCGCAGAATGCACGAGGTGTTCGACAATGAGCCCTCGGTCATGACCTATACAAGCCTCGGGGGGGCGCCCGCCATAGCGATCAGGGGCTACACGACCAATTTTTCCTCTGTGCGGGGCCTTGCAACACTGATTGACGGCGTGCCGCTGAATACGCTTTCCTACGGCACCGCCCTTTATGGCATTCCGAACTGGGAACTCGGCACGCTGAGTAAAGTCGAGATGATCAAGGGGCCGGGCTCGGCCATCTACGGCTCCGATGCTTTTCATGGCGTTATCGACATGAAGACCTTTGAATCAGACAAGGATGTTTTATCAGCCTCTGCCGGGGGCGGCTATCCCTTATATCAGGAGAGCAATGTCAAGCTCAGCCGCGGCTCTGCCGACAACCGCCTGCGCCTTGATATCAGCGCGGCAGGAAGCCATCAGGGGGATGAGAACATAACCTATAAGCACGGCACGCGGGGGCCGGGCAGCCTTGATAATGAATATGACTCCTATGCCGCGGTTATGAAGCTTTCCTATGAGGCAAATGACCGCCTGAAGCTGAAACTGGGCGGCTATATCAATGGCTGGAACGGCGAAGACTTCAAGGGCAACGGCTGGCTGGCCAGCTTCAACGACCTGTACGAAAGCGGCTATGACCGGTCGGGAACCGACACGCGGTTTTACATGGGCACGGCATCCGCAACCTATGAGCTGCCTGAAAACATAACTGTGGATCTGACCGGTTATTGCTGGCAGAGCTCTTTTAAAGAGCACTTGGACGCTATAGATTTTTATTACAAAACCTATTTGCCGGGATTCACAACAGCCTACCAGGAACTGGATGACCGGCGCACCGGCGCAACACTGACCATCAAGCAGCCCGATAACCAGTACAACCTGCAGTGGCTCATTGCCTATTCCTACACGTATATGCAGGTCTTCTCAACAGATCTTGAAGCAAAAAACGAGCTGACAGGTGAGCGGTATCGCGCTAACGCGTATCCGGACGGCAATGCGTTTTATGACGGAATCGACAGAAAAATCAACAGTATATTCGGCCAGACTAAATGGGGCATCGTAGCAGACAGGCTCTACCTGCTGCTAGGGTGCCGCTATGACAAGTATTCCGATGTGGATAGCACGATTTCACCCCGGGCAGGCATTATCTTTCTGCCCACGGAAACCTCGGCTGTCAAGGCGCTTTACGGTCGCGCCTTCAGGGCGCCGGTGGGCGCTGAAATCGGCGGGGCCGGCCTTACCTATGGCAACAAAAACCTTAACAGTGAACAGATCGACACCTATGAGCTTATCGGCATGCTGCAGGGACAACGCTATAAGCTGCAGGTGAACGGCTTTTTCAGCCGGTGGACCGACGGCATATTCTTCGAGCCGAAAAAGGGCCTGCCCCGCGGCTTTACTTCCCAGTATGTCAATAAATCCACAAGCAAGTCCCGGGGCATAGAAGTGAAGGCCTCCTGGTATGCCAAGCCCCTGACGCTTGACGGCGGTTTTTCCTATGTTAAAAGCAAGCTGAAAAGCAGCGGCGGCGACGACTCCTATTTCGACGCTTTCCCGGGCTATATGCTGCAGACCGGCATCAGCTGTGACGGCCCGCTGGGGCTCACCATGTATCTGAACAACCGGCTCTATTTCGACATGCGGGAGGCCACGGGAGATTATATCGCTCATGCAGACCGGCTGCCGCCCTACTGGCGGATGGATTTCACGCTTCAAAAAATCTTTGCGCAAAAGCTGAAATGCAGCCTTGCCCTGCGGGACATTTTCGATCGCGAGAATGCCAAGCCGAGCCTCTGGGCCGGCGAAAACGGCGTCAGGGAGTACGGCAGAAGCATTATGTTTAAAATCAGCTATGCATGCAAATAAAAACGCCCTGTTTGCGGCTGCAGAGTAGTACGCAGTATGATTGATGAACCCATACGCTCGCATCACATGAGAAGAAAAGCCTTACGCTGTGGAGCTCTTGCCGGCCTGTGCCTGCTTGCCATGTCTGCGCCCGGCCGCCCGGCCTCGGCGCTTGACGTGTCCGAGTATCAGGCAAAAGCCGTCTATCTTTATAACTTCATCTCTTTTTTCAAGTGGCCTGCCGTTCCAGACAACAGTTTTGTTATCGGCATTGTCGGCGATGACCAGTTCGGCCCCGGCTTTCAGGAGGTTGAGAACAAGCCCCTGAAATCAACGGGGATGAAGCTGCTTATCAGGCGGCTTGGCCCCTATCGGCCCGGCATGGACCTAAAGGACTGCCACCTGGTGTTTATTGACTCATCCGAACAGAGGCATGCACGGAAAATAGTTGATAGCGTTTCCGGCCTTCCCGTACTCACGGTTTCAGAGATCGACGGTTTTATCGAAGGGGGAGGGATGATAAACCTCATTATGGTACAGGACAAGCTCCGGTGGGAAATCAACCGGGACGCCCTGGACCGTTCGGGGTTAAAGTATCATTCCATGATACTGCAAAGCGCCGTGCGGATTTTGCCGCAGGCACAGTGAGAGCGAGCACAGGATGAATCTACTGCCCAGCACTGCATCGCTGACAAAGAAAATGAACCTGGTGGTCATGGCGGTGAGCACCATTGCCGTTTTGACCGCCGGCTCTGCCTCCATGTACCTTTCCAATCGTAATTACCGGGCACATCTCATAAACGACCTGCAGGGCCTTGCACAGGTCGTGGGCCGCAACTGTCAGGTTGCCCTCAAATTCAATCTTCCCGGTGAAGCGGAGAAGCCCCTTGCGGCTTTTGACGTGCGGCCGTCGGTTCTTTTTGCAGCCATTTTCGATCCGGAAGGACAATTGTTCGCCGTGTATGACCCCTCCGGCAGATATGCAGCGGATGCAGTGCAGCTTTTAAAAGCGCCTGAAGCGCATCAGGGAATGCACGAAGGGCACCTGCATATCATCACGCCGATCATGATCAGCCGGGAGAAGATCGGCACTATGGTCATCGGCGATGATATGTCCAGTATCAAAACGGCGATGAAAAAAGACGGCATTATTCTCCTGTGCGTCATGTTGATTGCCATCGGCATTGCCTACTTCCTGACCAACCGCCTGCAGGGCCTTATCGTCGGGCCGGTTCTGGACCTGGCCAGGACCGCCGACCGCATATCCCGTGAAAAGGATTACAGCATACGAGCGGAAAATCAAAGCAGCGACGAAACCGGCATGCTCATCGGCGCTTTTAACGCCATGCTTGACAGCCTTCAAGAAAAAGATTTCGTGCTCAGGGAACGTGAAGAGCGCTTCAGGGCGATCTCTGAAAACGCGATGGATGCAATAACCATTGCCGACAGCACGAGGAAAATACTCTACTGCAACAGGGCGACGGAGCAGATGTTCGGCTATGGGCCCGGCGAGCTCATTGGACAAACAACTGACGTGTTCATACCCGAAATCTTCTGTGAGCGGCAGGTCATAAACACTAAACGCTATATCGAGACCGGTGTTTCAGATGTCATCGGCACAACCATCGTATCGATCGCCGTCAAAAAAGATGGCACGGAATTCCCCATAGAATTCTCACTTTCTTCCTGGCAGTCGGAGGACGATTTCTATTTTGCCGCCTTTACGCGGGACATAACGGAGCGCAGGCGCTCGGAGGAAAACCTGAGAAGCGCCTATGCCACGGTGCGGGCGCGGGAGCAGGAGCTGGAGGCCACCAATGAACAGCTTATGGCGCAGGAGAAACAGCTCAGGAACACCAACAGAGAACTCAGCATTGCCAACCGGGAGCTTGTCGAAAGCCGCGAGAAGCTGCTGCGCCTCGCAACCGCCATTGAGCAGGCCGAGGAGGGGATTTCATTGTCGGATGAACAGGGCCGCTACACCTATGTAAATCCGGTCTATAAGCGCATTACCGGATTTGATCCGGAAGAACTTATCGGGAACACGCCGACCATTCTGCGCAACCCGGCACAGGGTGAGGAGAGCCTGCATGAGATGGTCGCGACAACCTCGCGGGGGGAGACCTGGAGGGGGAATATTAAAATCAAGAAAAAGGACGGCGTCAGTATCGATATTGACATGTCGCTGTCGCCCATACGAAACGCTTCGGGAGAAACAACGAGCTTTGTGTCCATCATCCGCGATGTCTCCCGGCAACTCCAGATGGAGCTGCAACTGCAGCAGACCCAGAAAATGGAAGCCATCGGCACGCTTGCCGGAGGCATCGCCCATGACTTCAACAATATTCTTTCCGCCATTATCGGCTTTACCGAAATCGCCTACTATAGCGATAATGCTCCGGAAAATATCAGGGACTATCTCGGAAACGTGCTCAAAGCTTCCGACAGGGCAAAGGATCTGGTGCAACAGATTCTCGCCTTCAGCCGCATGGGCAATCAGGAGAAAAAGCCGGTTGCCATCAAGCCGCTTGTGAAGGAAGGCCTGAAGCTGCTGCGGGCGTCCATTCCGACGACAATCGAGATACGCAGCAGCATCGAAAGCGATGTTGCGGTCATGGCCGACCCGACGCAGATTCATCAGATTCTCATGAACCTGTGCACCAATGCAGCCCACGCCATGGAGGAGCAGGGGGGCATTCTCGACATTACGCTGAAAAATAGTTCCCTCGATGCGGAAGCTGCCGCTAAAGCTCCGGATTTGCAGCAGGGCCAGTATGTCCGTCTGACCGTTGGCGATACGGGCACGGGAATCGACCCTGCCATCAAGAGCAAAATATTCGAACCGTTTTTCACCACCAAAGAGCAGGGAAAAGGCACCGGCATGGGACTCTCGGTGGTGCACGGCATCGTTAAGTCCCACGGCGGGGCAATCAATGTCTATAGCGAGTCGGGCAAAGGCAGCACCTTCAGTGTCTATCTCCCGGTTATTGCAAAGGGCGCTGACGAGCAAAAAACCGGCAGCGCCCCCATGCCCGGCGGCACTGAGCGGATCCTGTTTGTTGATGATGAGGACATGGTGGTAGAGATCGGCAGGAGCTATCTCGAATCGCTGGGCTATACTGTTGTGACCTTTGGAGACAGTATCGAAGCACTCAAGGCGTTTGCGGAAAATCCGGGCGGCTATGACCTTGTTATAACCGATTACACCATGCCCCGCATGACCGGCTATGACCTTGCATGTGAAGTGCTGCGCCTCCGGCCGGGCCTGCCGGTTATTTTATGCACCGGCTTCAGCGAAACAATCTCAGCCGGCATGGCAAAAAAGGCGGGCATACGGGAATTTCTGCTCAAGCCCCTGAACAAATCCGACCTTGCTCAGGCCGTTCGCAAGACGCTGGACAGCGTGGAAGCATAAATCAGCCGGTATTCCCGTCCGGCACTAGTGGGTCATGACAATTTAAACTGGTGGTTATTGTTTGTATTGCAGGAGCACGTTTAGGTGCTATTGCTTCGCGGCTGAAGCCGCTCCTACAAGAGAACACCAGCAAAAACAAATGGCATATCCCACTAGCGCATGCAACTGAAATAGCAGAGCCGGCCCAAACAGCTGAAAGCGAATTTTTTATTCGTTCGCCCTGAGCCAGTCGAAGGGGGCAACGGATGCACGCCGGCCGGACAGAGACGTTCATGGTTCGACAGGTTCACTGAAAACATTTCTGTTTTCCGGCTTCGTCCAATCAGCAAAAAAACCAAGGAGAACCATCGCATGGATGCAGTACTTTTCAGCATGGCTATCTGCTTATGCATTGCCGCTGTTTTTTTTATCATGAATATACTAAATGTCATCCATGTACAGAAAGTAGACAGCTACCCTGACAGTGCAGAATGCCCGCTGGTTTCCGTTATTGTGCCGGCACGAAATGAAGAGAGAAATATCCGGACCTGTGTTGCTTCTCTTCTTGGCCAGGAGTATTCGCCGCTCGAGATCATTGTTGTCAATGACCATTCGGAGGACAGCACAGGAGCAATTTTAGCTGAACTGCAGGAAAAAAATCCGCACGTGAGAGTGCTGGATTGTGCAGACCTGCCGCCGGGATGGACAGGCAAGAATTGGGCCTGTGATGAAGGATACCGGCAGGCACAGGGCGAGCTGATTGTTTTCACTGATGCCGATACGCAGCATGCACCGCAGTTTTTGCGCAAGGCCGCTTCCGCCATACTGCAGGAGCAGGCTGATCTTCTCACGGTCATACCCCGTTTTTCAACAGTTTCCCTGGCGGAAAAAGCTATTATGCCTGTTTTGGTATGGCTGGCCTATTCCGTGTTCCCCTTTGCCCTCATGAACCGGAACCGCCTGAGAATAGTGTCATATTCAAACGGCGCCTTCCTGATGTTCCGGCGAAATGCCTACCAAAAAATCGGCGGCCATGCCGCGATTCGCGATAATGTCATTGATGACCTGACCCTTGGCCGCAGGATCAGGCAGTCAGGCCGGCGCTGTGTCGTTGTCAATGGCGCTGCAGCCCTGGAATGCCGCATGTATACCAGCATGCAGGAAATTTACAGCGGATTCGCAAAAAATCTATTCAGGCTTTTTTCCAATTCCTTGCCAACAGGTATCGCCGCTCCTCTTTCTGCGCTTTGCTGGCTGTTTTTCTGTTTAATCTATATACTGCCCGTCTGCGCAGCAGGAGCATTTTTCATTTTTCGGCCGCAGGGCAGCCTCATGTCTCCTGCTGCGGCTATGGTTGCTGGGGTTGCCATTCTGTGTTCTTTCAGTTCATTTTTTCTTGTCTCTACCCATTTTCGCTACCCCCGGCTCATGGCTTTTTTGTATCCGGTCACTATTTTTCTTCTCTTTACAATAGCCATGAATTCCATTATCCAGACTCTAACCGGACAAACACAGTGGAAGGGACGGTCGCTGCACGGAGTCGCATGTGAATAAACAGGGATACCTGCAACAGCTGACCGCCCCTCTTGCCCTGCCTGGGCCCATACATACACACGCATCATTTTCAAGGAAAGGAAGGCCATGGAAGCAATAAAGAACATGCCCTGTCTTGATATGAAAGACGGTCGTGTTGTGAAAGGCGTGAATTTCGTCAACTTGAAAGATGCTGGCAACCCCGTGGAGAATGCCGGCTTCTATCAGAGCGAAGGGGCTGATGCTCTGGCAATGCTGGACATAGCGGCAACGCTGGAAAACAGAAAGACGCGCCTTGAGTGGGTGAGAAATGTAGCCGCAGTCATATCCATTCCCCTGACGGTCGGCGGCGGCATGCATACTGCTCAGCGATGACAGCACTGGGTTTTTCTGGCTGATGGCTCATGTGCATGGCCCACACCGTCGATCAATGACTTGCAGTTGAAATGCTCTTGAAATATAGTTGGTTTTTAGGTTGCCGGTAAAAACCGTTGCATATTCGATGAAATCAGGCCGAAACCATGAAGTGTGAAATTCTGGTATAGGCTGTTTTCTTTTTGATGCATTCAGGGGTGGCATCCATGCATGAGGTTTTCAGAGAATTTGCGCTGTTGCTGCTGATCTGCACAGCTGCCGGCGCTTTGGCCACGCTGCTGCGCCAGCCGATGCTGATCGCCTACATTGCCGTCGGTATCATCGCAGGGCCGGCAGTGCTCGGCCTGGTGAAAGCGCATGACCAGATTGATCTTCTTGCCCAAGTGGGCGTTGCCGTGCTGCTGTTTGTTGTGGGACTCAAGCTCGATTTGAGGCATGTCCGGCATATCGGCCCCGTGGCTCTTGGCACCGGGCTTGGGCAGCTTGCTTTCACCATAGCGTTCGGCTTCGCCCTGATCATGCTCATGGGCAAGCCTGTGATGGAGTCGCTGTATGTCGCGGTAGCGCTTACCTTCTCCAGCACTATCATTATCGTGAAGCTGCTGTCGGACAAAAATGAAATCGACTCCTTGCATGGACGCATCGCCGTAGGCTTTCTCATTGTGCAGGATCTGGCCGTGGTGCTAGCCATGATGGCCATGAGCGCCATAGGCAGAGGGGGTGAAGGCGGGCTGGCGGGGGTTGCCCTATCGCTGGTCTGGCGGGTGATGGCTGCCGCCATGCTGCTCTATGTTCTCATGCGTTACGTGTTGCCGAAGTTGGCCGATATTGTGGCGCGCTCCCAGGAATTATTGCTGATATTTGCCGTTGCCTGGGGAACCAGTCTGGCCGCTCTGGGCGAATGGGCCGGTTTTTCCAAAGAAGCCGGGGCGTTTCTGGCAGGATTTTCACTGGCCTCAACGGCTTATCGCGATGCAATCAATGCCCGTCTTACCGGTATTCGCGATTTTCTGCTACTCTTTTTTTTCATCGATCTCGGGGCAAAACTCGACTTTTCCACCCTTGGCGGCGAGCTGTGGCCTGCTGCTGTCCTATCGCTGTTCGTTCTGATCGGCAATCCGCTCATCGTCATGTCTATTATGGGATATATGGGCTACCGCAAGCGAACCAACTTTCTGGCCGGACTGACTGTTGCTCAGATTAGCGAATTTTCCATTATTTTTGTCGCCATGGGCATTTCTTTGGGGCATGTGGGCGCTTCCGCGCTTGGGTTGACAACGCTGGTCGGTCTGCTTACGATAACCCTGTCAACCTATCTGATTTTTTATTCTCATTCCCTGTATGAGCGGCTTGCGCCTTGGCTTGGCATCTTTGAACGGGCACGGCCCTATCGCGAGCTGACGGTGGAAGCGCAAAGCCTAACGACCGGCCAGCCCGATGTAATCGTGTTCGGCATGGGCCGCTATGGGGGCCGGCTGGCTCTTGGGCTCCGGGAGGCCGGGATACAAGTGCTGGGGGTTGATTTTGATCCGGAGGTTGTCAGGGAACTGCACGGCAAGGGGCTCGTTGTGCGCTACGGTGACGGCACGGACACCGATTTTCTTGACGGCCTGCCTTTGTCAGCCACAGGCTGGCTCGTGAGCACGTTTCCGGACCTGACGGCCAATCTCGGGCTTCTGAGTGCATTGCAGAAGCGCCGTTGCTCCGCCGATGTGGCCATCGTCGCGCGTGATGAAAATGATGGGCTGGCGCTCAAGCAGGCCGGTGCGCCAGTGGTGTTGTATCCGATACGCAATGCCGTTGATCACACGGTTGGCATTTTGGCTGACATCATCCGTCCTCAATCACGATAGCCAAAAGAAAAGTTGACGGCTGCCCTTTTTAAGTTTGTTGCCGGGTGTAGCAACTCGCCCTTTGAGTTTTTTTTAGCTGGCAGGGCGCGGGCACCCCACCATGAATGAATACGTCGGACAAACCGGCGGGTTTCATTGCGCTACACCTGCCCGATGGCTGCACCAACCCCAACCAGACCGCAAATATTTCTCTGTAAAAAAAACTTGACAAATTTTGTAAAGCCTTTATTTTGAAAATAAAAATATTTGAAATATGAATCATATCTTGATTGGGTGCGCCTCCATGACGACGGTTCAAGTCAATGTAGTGATCCCGCCTGCCCGCTCCCTCTTTGCACTTCATGGCACGTTACGGGCTTTGTCCCTGCTTTCATGTACTGATGTAACTTACCACAGTAACCCATAGGGAGGTTTGCAATGAAGGAAACCAGGAGATCTTTTTTGAAAATGGCCGGTGCTGCAGTGGCGGGAATGGCGCTACCGTTCAAACCCGGCAAGTCCGAAGCTGCCGCCACCACACAAACGGTCAGCGGCGGCAAGTTCTGGATAAACAAGGGTACGGCGGATGAATATTTCCGGCACCGGCTCGTCAACGTCAAAAATGTCCAGTCCGCAGGCACTATCTGGGCAAAAGTGGACGGCTGGTGGCAGAACTATACGCTGAACGGGTACAATGAAGATTTTATCAACTGGTGGATCAACGATACCATGGTCTGGTACGAATATATTTTTGATAAGGGTGAAATGCCACCCAACGGCGGCCACCACACGCCGGGCATCGCAACCTACGGCAATAGAAGAGGGCGCGGCGACAGCAACTTCTCTCTTAACAGCGCATTCAAGAGCATCACCCTAGCCCCCAAAGTCGAGAATATTGACGAGTACCTCGGCGTGTATGCGGCGGCGCTGGGAATGCAGGGGTATGACGAGTATAAGGGGGTATATTCGCTCGATTGGAAAAAAGCCAGGCTGAATGACCATTCGTATTGGGATTACAAGCTTCTTCTCATGACCGATCTGTATTCCGGCAAGAATCAGCTCACCGCCGATCTGACCAAAGGTGAGGTAGACGTGGAGGGGACCTTTGGCTTTAAGGAAAGCCATTACCTGCTTAATTCCATGGTGAATCCCGTTGCGAATGTGCTGTTCCTGGACAGCTTTATCTCTACGGCCGCCCCCACCTGGGAGCTGCGGGGGATTGTTGTCAATACGCACTGGAACAATCCTGATCAGGATGAAAACACTCTGCTGTATCAAAAATACCGCAAGTGCGTGCTGTATCCTCATATGCTGCAACACGGCTACACGGAGAACTTTATTGGCGTGGTTTTTCATATCGCGGAGATGTTTGATAACAAGGACAGCGAGACGCCTCCTGGAAGGGGCACACGGGTAGTGCCTTCGTTTAACTACCTGTCAAGTTTAGGGTATCAACTGAAACGCATGGTGGGTATGGTCTGAGTGCCTGCCGCAATACACCGGCCCGCGGCTGCCGGCCGCATCGGTACCGGCAGCTGCGTCTGCCGGGCCATCCTACAACGGGGATACAGGAATGCATTGCCTGCCATAATGTATGCAGGCCCGTGAACACATCAACCTCCTCGACATCGACCACGACGACGCCCTGCCCTTTGGAAAGCGCGCTGGGAGACGATGCGCAGGCCATTGATCAGCTTCGCTGCTTCCGCGACGGAACGCTCGCGCATAGCGCGATCGGCCTCGAAATGACAGCTCTCTATTATGCCAATGCCGAAAGCATAACCGCAGCCCTTGACCGCAGTCCGCAGCTTAAAGCGTTTACCCGCCGAACCCTGACTCTGTTGGCGCCCTTGCTGACCGCGCAAGAGAAATAGCTTTCAGCAGGTAGCGTGGAAATCAGATGAGGATTAGGGGACATCCTGATAAAGGTATTAGTTCATACGTAATCTGACAAATAGCTTGAAAAAAAAGTGTTGCCGATTTTGATGCAGGCGCGAACCAATAACATCAAAACAAAGAAAGATACCCCTCAATGCTTAATGGTAGCGAAAATAAGACAAAAGGGGATAACGGCGTGCTTTACTGGAAAAGCAATCGGCGGGTTCCGCTCAGCTGCAACCACTTGAACTTAAAAAATTTGCATGGATGAAGAGAGCGCAGTAAGGTTAAGCGCGGATTCTTCTGAGGGAACTCCAGCTTTATTACACATTTCACATGTGCGTTTTGTATTAGTTAAACAACGTGCCGGTGGTGCTGTCTGCTTATTAACAAAGGCCTGGCTGCTGTCTCCAGCAATCAGGCCTTTGTCATGCCGAAATTATTTCTGATCAGGCATCAGATGTTTATTCCCTCTGGCCTGAGTGTCATTATAACTTAACAGTCAACCGCAAGCGGTTATGAACAAACATCGGACCGGGATTGAGGTACTCTACCTTTTTCGGGGTAATCTTGAGCAGGCAATAGTCCGGGTCGGATGGTCCGCCGGGGAAGAAGAAACCGAAGGGCTCCTGCCAGAATTTTTTGAGGAGGCGGGCATCGGTGACAATCTCCGCCTTGCCGCTAATGGATGCATTGGTCAGATCATCGGGGTCATCGACAAACACGCTCACGTTCGGATTTTTTTTGATGTCCTTAATTTTGCTGGTGCTCAGTCCCGTGGCAAACCAGATCACCATATCCTTGCCAAGGGGAAGGTTGGTCATGATCCTTCCGCGGGGCGCATTATCCGGCCCGAAGGTAATGAGTTTTGAATACCGGTTACGCTCGATCAACTCAACGACATTTTGTTTTAAATCATTCTTTGCCATCATAGGCCTCCTTTGATGTATAAAAAATTGCATTGGGCGGTACTAGGTATAATGTAGGGTTAAAGCATGTATGTGTCAAGGCCCGGGGAGATTTGCAGGTGCCGGAAGGAAAAGACAGCGCCCCCTTTTCCTCCCGGATGAATCTGGGACATCCACTGCTTTATATACGCTCCGCTTCAGTTTACTAACCAGCCGGATCAAAATGCCGGCAGGCAGACAGTTGCTAATCGTCCAGCCAAAGATATAATTAATTCCACCTGCCCTGGCCACAGTGAATTTTTGACCGTTTCCCTGGAAGCGGCGGAGATGGGATGGTGCAGCAGAACAGGTTCTGAGACCACGCCGGCCGTCCTGAATCAATTGCTTTGACACAGAAGGTCGGCATACCCTATACTGCCTATTTTAAAGGCCTTCAGCAATAAAGCTTCGGGTTTTCGGAAAGGAACACGCGCCATGGACTATTTTAAAGGTACCGACGATTATGTAATCTCGCCGGAGCTGCGCGACAGCGTCAATGTTTCCATTGCCCTTGGGCGGCCCCTGGTGGTGAAAGGCGAGCCGGGCACGGGAAAGACCCTGCTGGCACGCGCCATTGCCACTGGCCTGCAAAAGCAGCTGTTTATCTGGAACATCAAGTCGACCACCAAGGCCCAGGAAGGGCTGTATCTGTATGATACGGTGAAACGGCTCAATGACGCCCGGTTCGGCGACCGGGATATTTCTGACATCAAGCCCTATATAAAACTCGGCAAGCTCGGCGAGGCTTTTGCCGCTCCTGAACAGGTGGTGCTCATTATTGATGAAATCGACAAGGCGGATCTGGAGTTTCCCAATGACCTGCTCAATGAGCTTGACGAGATGAGCTTCCATATCCCCGAGACCGGGGAGACCATCAAGGCTAAGCACCGCCCCATAGTCATCATTACGTCAAACAGCGAAAAAGAGCTGCCCGACCCGTTCCTGCGGCGCTGCATTTTTCACTATATTGAATTCCCCGGCGAGCAGCTCATGGCCGACATTATCGCTGTGCATTTCCCCGATCTGGAGACAAAGCTGCTGCGCGAGGCGCTCAAGAAGTTTTACTGGATTCGGCGCTTTGACATGCTGCGCAAAAAGCCCTCCACAAGCGAGCTCATCGACTGGCTGCAGGCACTGATCATCGCAGGGATCCCTGCTGCGCTGATAGAAAAAGAGCTGCCCTTTGTGGGCACGCTGCTCAAGAAAAAGGAAGATGCGGACCTTGTGGCCGGCAAGGCGGGCAGAGCCCACTATGCCTATTCAACCAGCACGAAGTCGCGCCGTGTTTCTTAATTTTTTCCTCAACCTCAGGTCAAAGGGTGTGCCCGTTACCCTGCACGAGTGGATGACCCTGCACCGGGCGCTCGCCTTAAACTTAAGCGAGTGCAGCCTCACGCATTTCTACCATATCGCCCGCTCCATACTGGTAAAAAGCGAAATTTATTTCGACCGCTATGACATGGCTTTTCTGGACTCGTTTTCCGGCATCGAAACAACCGATGAGCTGCTGGACCGCGTGCTTGCCTGCCTGCGCCAGACGCGCGACCTGCAGCTGACGGACGAGGAAAAAAAGGAGCTTGCCGAGCTTGACCTCGGCCAGGTGCTGAAAAATTTCGAGCGCCAGCTGCTGGAGCAGCGAAACGACAAAGACTATTCCAGCGACAATGGCGGCAACCGGGCCATCGGCACCAGCGGCACCTCGACGCAGGGCGCCTGGGGCTATAACCCTGCGGGCATCCGCATCGGCCAAGGCATATCGCGCAACCGCCGAGCCGTGCAGGTTGCCGAGCGCCGGGCATTTAAAAATTATGCAAGCGACCGGACTTTGGACATACGGCAGATGAAGGTGGCCCTGTCGCATCTGCGGTCGCTGCTGCCCGCGGGCCAGGCAGAATTGCTCGATGTGGGGGCCACGATCGACGCCACATGCAGAAATGCCGGCGAGCTTGAGCTTGTCTGGGAAGACAAAGTCAAAAAAGGCTCCAAGGTGATTTTATTCATGGATGTAGGCGGCTCCATGACCCCGTACTCCGAGCTGGTCGATCAGCTGTTCTCGGCAGCCGCGGCCCAGATAAGCCGGTTCCGCCACTTCTATTTTCACAACTGCATCTACCAGGACCTGCGCACCGACATGGAGGGCGACAGCACCATACCGACCCTGGATTTTTTGAAAGCCGTCGATACTGATTACAAAGTTATAGTTGTCGGGGATGCGGAGATGGCTCCCTCGGAGCTGACCTGGGTAAACGGCGCCGTTGACTACTGGTATCACAATGATACGCCCGGCATTGTCTGGCTGCAGCGGCTGCGCGCGACCTTCCCCGATATCATCTGGCTCAACCCGCTGCGCCGCGGCAGGTGGGACGCGGTGAAATCAGTGCGCATGGTGCGCGATATTTTTCCCATGTTCGAGCTGACCCTTGAAGGGCTCGATGACGGGATCAAATATCTCATCCAGGGCAAAGCGCGCCTTCACCGGGCTGTGTAAACTCCCGGACATAAAAAAGGAGTACTGCTGCATAGGGCAGTGTGGAGCATGCGCATGTGCGCGCCCTCCCGACACAGCCTATTTCACCAGCTGCATGATGGATTCCCGGCCTGACCCTTCGACGAAAATATCCTTTAGCGCCACATTGATAAATTTTTTCCAGCGGGCGTCGGACTCTATTTTCATCAGGGTTTTTTCCAGCGCTGCCAGGCCTTTGAAATCACCGATCCAGAACACTTTTTCAACGGAGCTGAAGACCCCGGTGAAGATCTGGAAGCGGGCAGTGCTGTCGATTTTTTGGGCCAGTGCTGCTGCGTCTTTGGCGAACCTGACAGCCTCTGCTTTCATATGACGCTTAAACTGACGTGATCTCTCAAAACGAATCATAGGGCTCCCTCCTTTGTATATGCTGTTTGTTTGAAAGCTGCCTGCCTACAATATAGTTTATGCCACTTGGATATGCAACTGCCCGCAGGGCATACCGGCCACGCGGCGGTCAGGAAAGCGTTGAGCGGAAGATGGGCGGATTGGTTGTGCTGTGCTGCAGCCCCGGCTGCCGCCTGAGGCTTGCGCGGCAGGCCGTTTCTGCATCAGCCTGTGGTGACGCCGCTTATGCGTGTGAGAGGAATGCGCAGGGAGTTGCTGTCGAGATTGCCCACGACGACGGAAACGACCTGATCGAAGGCCTTTTCATTGAGCCCCCGCTGCCTGGCTATGCAGCGCACGGAAGACAGAATGTCATAGTGGCTGGTGAGGCGATCTGCAACGGTTTCAACGATGACCGCCGTATAGCGCGCATAGCTGCGGTCGGTGTCGCAAATTTTGAAAGCGACCTTCTGATTGTTTTTTATGCAGCGGGCCATTCTGCCCCCGGGCCGGGAGCCGCAGTAGATATACGTGCCGTCAAAGCCGTAGGAAAGCTCAACGGCATACGGGCTGCCGTCGGGCTCGACGCCGATGAGCGTTCCCCAGGTATAGTATTTTATGAAGCCGATGATTTCTTCGCGGGTCATATGGCGCATCGCATAAACTCCTTCCTTCACAGGGGAAACAATCTGTAGTATACAAAATGGGCCCGCATGCCCCCCGGCCTGCGCGCCTGTCAGCAAACTTGGTACGGGCTATCAATGAAAGCAATCGTTCTTGCAGCGGGGTACGGTACGCGCATGCAGCCGCTGTCCCGTCATCTGCCAAAACCGCTTATGCCCGTGGTGGGCCGCCCCATGCTGTGGCATATTATCACGAAGCTTAGCCGCAGTAAAGCCGCTGCCGTGGGAGTGAACTGCCACCACATGGCCGACCGCGTGCAGGCCTATGCCCTCTCAGCCGGTTTCGGCCTGCCGGTGACGGTATCCCATGAGCCCGTCATACGCGGGAGCGGCGGCGGCATAGAAGGCTTTCGCGCCTTTCTGGCAGGCGAAGACTATTTTCTTGTGCATAACGGCGATATGCTCAGCAGCATCGATATCGCTGCCGCGCAGGAAGCCTACCTGCGCGACAAGCCCCTGTGCGCCATGGTGCTGCATGACGCGCCGGGCTTCAACAATGTGAGCATCGACAGCCGGAGCCGCATCATCGATATGCGCGACCTGCTCAAGCCGGCCGGAGTTTCCCGCAGGCTTGCCTACAGCGGCATCGGTTTTCTGAGCACCGATATCCTACACTTTCTTCCCGCAGGGGAGTCCGACCTTGTGCTGATACTTCTTGATATTATTAAAAAGAGGTCTGCCGCGGTTCAGGCCATCACCGCCCAGGAGTGCGCCTGGAGCGATGTGGGCAGCCCGGCAAGCTATTTGCGCGCCCACCGCGATATACTTATCGGCAGGCAGCCCCT
>JAFGCP010000011.1 GCA_016932595.1 Deltaproteobacteria bacterium | reverse complement strand
GCTCACTGGGGTCCGAGGGCGCCGATGACAATGGTTCGGGTGTAGCGGCCCTGCTTGCTCTGGCGCGGGCCTTTTCGGCAAAAACCCCCGGCTGCACCGTGCGCTTTGCCTTTTTCACCAATGAAGAGCCGCCTTTTTTCTGGACGGGCGACATGGGAAGCTACCGGTATGCAGAGCTGTGCCGCCGGCGCGGCGACACTATTACCGCCATGATCTCCCTTGAAATGCTCGGTTTTTACAGCGATGAGCCCGGTTCGCAAAGCTATATTTTCCCGATCAATCTTTTTTTTCCTGATACGGGAAACTTCATCGGCTTTGTCTCCAACCTGAAATCGCGCAGCCTGCTGCATCAGGCGGTACGCGCATTCCGCAGGGCAAACACGCTTCCGTCTGAAGGCGTGGCCCTGCCCTGGTTTATACCGGGCGTCTTCTGGTCGGACCACTGGCCTTTCTGGGAGCACGGCTATCCTGCCATCATGGTAACCGACACGGCATTCTTCCGCAACCCCCACTATCATGAGCCCACGGACCTGCCTGAGACGCTCGACTACGGGCGCCTGGCCCGCGTCACCGCCGGCCTCAAGTACATGATTGAAGAGCTTGCCGGCAGATAGGCTCACATTTATTTGCCTTGACGAGCAAAAACCATATGCCTATATAGGTGTTTAAATGAGTACATTGAGCCCGAACAAAAAGTCGGGATGCACGTTACCTGTATCGAGTTGAACAAGCATTCAAGGAGCACAGCAGCCATGTATTTCAACCTTAAACTCTTATGCACTGTTTTGTACCGGTCCTTCTGGAAAACACGCGGCACCGATGCTCAGCTGACGCCCAAGCGCATCCTGGTCATTCTTATACTTTTTCCTCTCTATGTCGTGCTCGAACTGGCGAACTGGATGGGGCTGTGGCTTGACAGGCTTCTTTTCCCCGGGGCCGGCCGGCTTGAGGTTCGCGCGCCGGTCTTCATCATCGGGGTGCAGCGAAGCGGAACCACCTTTATTCATCGCCTGATGGACATGGACACAACGAACTTCTCCTCCATGAAGCTGTGGGAGATCATGTTCGCGCCGTCGGTGGTGCAGAAAAAATGCTTTGCTGCTTTGGGTAAGCTTGATGCCGCCCTGGGCAGCCCCCTGAAAAAAATCGTGCTGAAATTTGAAGTTCGCCTGTTTCGCGGCATGGCAGATTATCACAAAAACAGCTTCTTTGCCGCAGAGGAGGACGAATTTATCCTGGTGCATATATTCGCCTCGCTCTTCCTCATCACCATGTTTCCCTTTGAGGATGTTTTCCGCCCGTACTTCATGTTTGACCAGGGTTTGGATAAAAAGACCCGGGCCGCCATCATGGCCTTCTATAAGCGCTGCGTGCAGAACCATCTCTACGCGTTCGGCAGAGACAAGCAGTTCCTCTCAAAAAATCCGTTTTTTTCCGGCATGATACAGTCGATCAACGAAACATTCCCCGATGCCCGCTTTATTTGCATGGTGCGCACGCCCTGGGAATCGGTCCCCTCGGCAATCAGCATGTGGTCGGCCTGCTTCAACTTTTTCATCTCTCCCACAACCGCACTGCCTCTCTATGGAGCCCAGCGTGAGATAATCTCGCATTACTATCACTATCCCCTGCAGCAGCTCCCCCTGCTGCCTCCTGAGCGGCAGCAGTCGGCAACCTACCCCGATCTGGTGTCGCAGCCCGCCCGAACCGTCAGCGACATTTATACACGATTCGGCTTTACCATGACCCCGGAGTTTATGGCTGCATTGCAGAAAGAGCAGGAGAAGGCGCGCCGCTATGAGAGCAGGCACTCCTACTCACTTGAGCAGTTCGGCCTGAGCCGCGAGCAGATGCTGAAGGAATACGGGGAAATCTTTGACCGGTTCGGTTTCGAGCGGGAATAGAGCGCCGGCAGAAGCCATGAGCTGGCCACGCATATGCCGCGGGCTCATGGCTGCCAGAGATAGGTCCATGTTTCGGAAACAGCTTTGCCGGCCTTAAGCAGCTTCAGGCTCAGATCAACGGCCCGGCTTTTCTCCTTGAACTTCAACTGCGCAAACACGCGCCAGCCACCGGTTTCGGGGTTGGCAACAATGAATGATTTCACCAGCCCGGCGCCGGAAGAGGTTTCAAATTTGATTTCGGGCTTGAAGCGCTCGTCGCAGGGTATGCCCTTGATTGCTGAAAAATCGACAATAAACTCCTGCACATCCTCGATATTGTACGGCTCATAGGAGCTTGTAAACATCTCAAACTCCTTTTTGTGGCCAATGCTGGTACGGCGCGTCGCTATGACATGCCCCAGGGGCGGCAGCTGCGGGTCGTCGCGAAACCAGGTGAGCCGATACTGGAAGTCAAAGCGGGCACCTGCCGCAGCCTGCTGCGCCGGCTCCCAGAAGGCAACGATATTATCCATATATTCATTGTGTGTGGGAAGCTCGACCAGATGCACCCGGCCCGCGCCCCACTGGCCGATCGGCTCCACCCAGAGGCTCGGCCGGGTTTCATTATGAGCGCCCAAATCCTGATAATGATCAAAGTTGCGGTCGCGCATCAGCAGGCCGAACCCTTTCGGCGATCCGGTCTGAAAAGTGCAGTGCCTGATTGCCGGGCTCAGCAGCAGGGGCCGCCAGATCCAGTCGCCGTTTCGCTCCCCGATCAAAAGGCCGTCGGAATCATGCACTTCGGGCCGGTAGTCCTGCGGCCTGGGGTAGCTGTTTTCGCCGTACCAGAACATCGAGGTAAGGGGCGCAATGCCCAGCTGCTTGACTGCTTTGCGCATAAAGATCGAAGCCTTGACAACCACCGGGGTAGCATCGCCCGTAGAGGCGGTGAGGCGATAGGCGCCGGTGCAGCTCGGGCCGTCAAGAAGCGCGTATATGGTCATAGCGGTGTCGCCGGCTGCAGGCTGCACAACCCAGAAGGTAGTAAAATCAGGAAACTCCTCGCCCTCGGGGTGGGCGGTGTTAAGAGAAATGCCGCGGGCTGATATGCCATAGCCCATGCCGCGGGCAAGAGCGCGGAAATAGCTTGCGCCCATAAACACCAGAAACTCGTCCATGTTGCCTGAGGGCTGCAGCTGCGCATGCAGCCGAAAGCCTGAAACGGCATTGGGAAGCTGTATGTCTTTTCCTTTTTTGTCCTTTGCATGCGAGAACATCTCCGTGTCGACGGGCATGGGCCTGACTTCGCCGTTTGCGATTTCGAAAACAGTAACGCCCTTTTTATGAATCCATCCGACCGGAAAAAACTGGACTTGAAACGGCAGCTTTTCTTCTTTCCAGACAGCGCGCTCCGGCCGGAACAAAATATCATGAAACTGCTCATAATTCATTTTCGGCAGGTCAAGCTCCGGGCGGGCGGCAAAGGGGGCCCGGGAAAGTTCAAGCGCCTTTTTTGCAAGAATATCAAAATCCATTGTCTCTGCCGGGGCCTGCCCGGCTGAAAAAAACAACGCGGCGCCCGCGGCGGCGGCAAGGCCGAAAGCGCGGAATAAAGCTGCAAAGATCTTATGCATCAGGGGCCTCCTTGTGTCCTCAGATACCATGCAAACGGCCTGCTCGACGCAGCTCATTTTTCTTTCAGCTTCAGATAGCCGGCAATGGCATCGGCCGAGGCTTCAAGCTGAACGGGCTTATTGACCAGCGCCGGTTTAGCGGTAATCCGGTACTCCGGCGGGAATGAATTCTCGAAATACATCTGCTGGAAGTTTGAGAACTTGAGCTGATGCGAGGTTGAATCAACCACCACGGTGCGGTCTTTCTGCACGATGCCGAGCTTGACAGCCCGTGCAAGGCCTGCTATCGACTCGCCGCCCTGCGTGCATACCACATGGCCGCGGCGGTTTGCCTCGAGCATGCCCTCGATGACCTCCTGCTCGGCAAGGTCGACGGCAAAAAACTGTTCGCGGAAATGCTCCTCAACAAGCTTTTTGACCTTGGGAAAAGAAACCGGATCGCCGATCATGGCGGCCTGCGCCACGCTGGAGCTGACCTTCATGGGCTCATACCGGCCGCTTTCATGCCACGACGCCACGGGGTTTGCATGCCTGCTCTGGACGGCCACGATCTGAGGCAGCGCCGGGATGATCGACAGGCGGTACAAATCGAGAAACCCTTCCATGATGGCTGTCACATTGCCGGCATTGCCGACCGGGACCACCAAGGTAAGGTCGCTTGTGTCATACCCGAGCTGCTGGGCCACCTCGAAGGCATAGGACTTCTGGCCCATGATGCGGATGGGATTTTTGGAATTGAGCAGGCACACCTGATAGCGCTCGGCGAGCTGCTCAACAATGCGCATGCAGTCATCAAATACGCCGGGGACCTCAATCACCGTGGCGCCGCTGCCCAGGGGCTGGGAAAGCTGCTGCGGGGTCACCTTGCCTTTGGGCAGAAGCACCACCGAGCGGACGATATTTTTATCAAGATAGCTCAGGTACAGGGCAGCTGCCGCCGAGGTGTCGCCCGTTGAGGCGCAGATGCCCAGCAGCTCCTTGATGCCCCGCTTGCGGATCGAATGGTTGATGAAGCTTATGGCGCTTGCCATGCCGCGGTCTTTGAACGATGCCGACGGATTAAGGCCATCGTTCTTCACGAAAAACTCCATGCCCACAAGGCCGCTCAATTCCGCATTCGAGCGCACCAGCGCCGTATGCCCCTCGCCCAGATAAATGATGTCCTGCAGGGGTATGGTCGGGAACAGTATTTCCTTGAACAGGAAAATGCCTTTCAGCGGCTCCAGCCGCAGCATGCGGCGATAGTCGAAAATATCGCGCCAGGTCGCACCGTCAATTTTTTTGAGCTCTGCAAAGGCCCGGTCATGCAGCCGCAGCAGGCTTTTGCACCCAGGGCAGGTATACAGAAACTGATCGATATGATAGGTCTCGCCGCAGCCGATGCACTCATAGACCACATCGCCTTCATACGACGGAATAAGATGCTCGCGCACATGGGCTGGAAACTGTTCAGGATTGATTGCTGCCTGTTTCATGGGATAATCTCTCGTTAAAATAATTACTCTTGTGAGCCACAAAGATTATACCAAATCAGCCGGCTCGTCAACAATCACAAGCAACTCTTGAAAAACAGGCTTGCCTGCGCAGCTCCTGTTCTGATACCATACCCGCCATGAATACACCCCAGCCGCTTCAGCCAGACAGGCTTAAGGATTATATCGCCGCCAGCATACTGCCGGCACTCGGCGCCGGCGGCCGCGGGTTCAGCCTGGAGCCCGTCAAAGGGGGCAGCCGCAATCTCATCTGGTTTCTCACGGTTGAGGGCGGCGGCAGGTATGTGCTCAAGGCCGTATCCAAGCGCTTTCGCATCAAAAATATCATCTGGGCTCATGCCCATCTCGAGCGGCTTGGCATCCCGGCGCCAAAGCTCTTTTTTGCCGACCGTGCCTGGAAAACCGCTGAAACCATGGGCTATTATTTTGCCTGCGAGGAACTGGTTGAAGGCAGGCCGCTTGACGAACTCG
>JAFGCP010000010.1 GCA_016932595.1 Deltaproteobacteria bacterium | reverse complement strand
GCAAGCGGCTCAAGCACAAAACCGCGCTCATGCAGCCGCGGATGAGGAACTGTCAGCTGCCCGTTTGAAATAACAGCATCCCCGTAGAAAAGAATATCAAGATCTATCGTGCGCGGTCCGTTGGCAATATCTCGCTGCCGCCCCAGGGCGGTTTCAATATTTTGCAGGCGCTCAAGCAGCACGTCCGGGAACAGCCGCGTCGCACCCTGTATAACCATATTGAGAAACCAGTCCTGAGCTTCATAGCCAACGGGCTCGGTTTCATACACTGATGAGACCGTTTGAATCGGCATCAGCTTCTTGATCCGTTCAAGGGCTTTTTTCAGCAACTCTTCGCGGTTGCCCATATTTGAGCCAAGACCGATGAATACGGTATGCTCGGGGTGAAACCGCTTGAAATAGTCCTGGATGATCTCCCGGCAGTGGAAGGCCAACAGCGCCGAGTCCAAATCAGCACAGGAAAAAAAACCTGCCCGCTGCCCCTCGCGCACCTGCAGACCCTCTAGGCGCAGGCCCGGATCAACGCAACGGAACATGAAAATATCATACCCGTCGAAATGAAATATGCCGAACTGCTCGGGCCTGTCCGGCCGGTAGCACAGCTCCTCCTCTATTTCGCGCATCATGGCTGCTTCGGGCAGCTCGCCCTCTTCGATCTGCCCGCCAAACGTGCCCCAGCAATTAGGATAGGGTATCGACGGCTTATTGTCACGCAGCTGCAGCAGCACCTCCCCGCGGGCATTCTCTATCAGAAGCCCGCACTGGGGGCGGTTTTTAAAACAAGGCGTATTGCTTTTTTCTTCCATACTCTCTTCTAATACAAAGAGCCGCCCGGGCCTCCCCGGCGGCTCTTTGTAATTGTCATTATGCTTTCATGCCGCTGCAGGCTGCCGGTTCATGAATTTTTTCAGCGCCAGCACCATAACGCCGACGGCAAGAGCCAGCAGCACAATATCGCCTGCGGCAAGAACATAATTCTGCTTGGGCAAATAGGTTTTAAAAAGAACGACAAGCAGCGATGCGATGGTGGTCACAAGCATAAAGATGCCCGGAATCATGGCAAAAAGAAAATTTTTGCCCTTTTGCATGAGCCACATGCTCACCGCCAGCATGGTAAGGGCTGCAAGCAGCTGGTTCGCCGAGCCGAAGAGAAGCCACAGCTGCGCAAATACATTATAACGAGCCAGGAGAAACATGAGTATCACGCACAGGAATGAATTGAAGACATAGGTTTTTAAAATCTTCGGCACGGTTTTGAAAAGCATGCTCCAGAGCTCTTCAAAAAGATACCGGTTCAGGCGTACGGCCGTATCAAGAGTCGTGACCACGAATCCCTCCACCAGCAGGATGCCGAACACGACGCCATAGGTCAGGGGCAAGTTCACTGCCTTGTTCAGAAGCCCTCCCAGGCCGAGAGCGAAGGCCAGTATGGGGTTTGATTTCACGCCCGCAGCGGTCGGGAACACCAGCTGGGTAAACTGATCGAAAGAAAGCCCCACGCCCACGGCAATAACGACGCTGATGGCCAGCAGCGACTCGAGCACCATGCCCCCATAGCCAACGACTTTCGCATCGGGCTTTTCCCGGGCCACCTGCTTTGAGGTGGTGCCTCCTGCCACCAAAGAGTGAAATCCAGAAATGGCGCCGCAGGCTATGGTAATGAAGAGAATGGGCCAGACATAGCCCAGGCGCATGTTGCCGTCGGTAATATTGGTGGCCGGTATGTTGATTTCTATGCCCTGCAGCCCGACAATGACCGTGCCGATCATCATCCCGATAACGCCGGCATAGAGCATGAAGGAGTTGGTGAAATCACGCGGCTGCAGTATGATCCACACAGGCACTCCCGCGGCAAACAGCGTATAGATTGAAAGAATGATCATCCATATCAAAGGGTCGATCTTTATGGGAAATAAAATCCCTATTTCTATGGAAATCGCGGCGATGATAATGGCGAGAATTGAAACAGGAAGGGCATTGAGGCCTTTTTTGTAAAGAAGAAATCCCAGCAGGGGCGCGCAGCAGGTGATGAAAATGACCGAGGTTGAAGCAATCCCGCCGATAACGGCATAGGCCACACCGTTCTCAACCACGGTCTGGATCCGGATTGTCTCCGTGCCGAAATAGGACAGAGGATATTTTGAAGACAGAGCCGTTGCTGTCAGGCCCAGAAAAACAGATGTGAGCATTAGAAGCATGATTACGGTAAAGGCGATGAACATGAAAAAACCTGCTCTGCCCATGGTCTTCTCGGCGATTTCCGCCATTGATTTGCCGCGCTCCCGCATGGAAGCTAAAAGCGCCGTGAAATCATGCACTGCGCCGATAAACACCGTGCCGATCATGATCCAGAGCCAGACCGGGATATAGCCGAAAATGAGCGCTACCGTGGGCCCGATAATCGGCCCGCCTCCGGCAATGGAGGCAAAATGATGGCCGAAAATAACGATCTTTTTTGTCGGCACATAATCGACGCCGTCATTTACTTCAACGGCGGGTGTCACATGGCTGCCGTCGACATCAAAAATTTTTTCTATATAGCGGGCATAAAACCGGTAGCCCAGAATAAAAACAGCAATGGTAATTAAAAAAATAAGCAGTACATTCATAATGTGTATCCCCTTCAAGTAGGGACGCGGTGCCCGCACCCTTTATTTCATGCATAAGCAGGGTATAAGTCAGCAGATGCGCAAGCCCTGCGCCCTTTGCATTTTTTGGCAGGCTCACCGGCTTAAAGCCCGTGAGCCTGCCGGAGACAGATACACCGTAAACTTTTTTTCATGTTTGTTATCCTGTAAAAACCGGAAATTATTTTATCAAAAAATTTCCATAAACAATATAAAATATTACCTTTGACAAGATCGGCAATGTTTAGTAGATATCGCCCTTTCCTGAAAGGTATGTCCTATGAAAAACATATATACAATTCCGGCTTCTGCCGGTGAAACAACAGCCGGCAGCAACAGGCCTTTTTTCAACCATGTGCCGGACCGGCTCTGGAATGACTGGCGCTGGCAGATGCGCAGCCGTGTGCGCACGGTCGAAAAGCTTGCGCAGTATCTGCCCCTGTCGCATGAGCAGCAGGAGCAGCTCTCCTTCGTGACAGCCAAATATCCGCTGTCGATAACGCCGCACTATCTGTGTCTCATCAATCCCGATGACCCGTATGACCCGATCCGCAGGCAGGCCGTGCCTGCCCTTGAGGAGACGGCGCTGTGCGGCCTGGGAGATGAGGATCCGCTAGCGGAAGCTGAACTTTCGCCCGTGCCGGGCCTTGTGCACCGGTATCCTGACCGGGCGCTGATCATCACCGGTAATATCTGCCCGGTCCTGTGCCGCCACTGCAACCGCAAGCGCCAGTGGCGCCAGGGGCCCTTTATTCAGACCGATGCAACCCTGGCGCCCATGCTGGACTATATTCAAAAAACGCCGGGCATTCGCGATGTGATTCTCTCGGGCGGCGATCCGCTGACCTTTTCAACGGGCCGGCTCGAGCGCCTCATTTCTGCTCTTCGCCGCATTAAGCATGTGGAGATTATCCGCCTCGGCACGCGCTATCCCGTAACTCTGCCGCAGCGCATCACGGTTGAGCTCTGCTCCATGCTCGCCAAATACGGCCCTATCTGGGTCAACACCCATTTTAACCATCCGGCTGAGCTGACTCCGGAGGCGGCCCGGGCATGCCAGCGCCTGCTGCGCGCAGGAATGCCGGTAAATAATCAGTGCGTGCTGCTGCGGGGCGTAAACGATACGGTAGAGGTGCAGGAGGCGCTCTGCCGGGGACTTCTGAAGATCAATGTGCGGCCCTATTATCTTTTTCATACCGATGACGTGCAGGCTACCGAGCATCTGCGCACGCCGGTTGAGGCAGGGGTTGCCATCATGGCGGGGCTTCGCGGCTCAGTCTCGGGGCTCGGGCTGCCGACCTATGTAGTTGATCTGCCCGGCGGCGGCGGCAAGGTGCCGCTCCAGCCCGACTACCTGATTTCAGGCTCCGACAGCGAATATGTCTTCCGCAACCCCAAGGGCAAAATCTGCCGCTACCGCAACCCCAAGAATTAGCTACAAAAAAACGGGCCGCAGAGCCCGCTTTTTTGTAGTTGCTCAATGCTGCTACTCCCCTTTGCGCTGCCAGTGGGTCCAGTAAATGCCCTCTAAGGGATTGCCGTATTTCAACCGGTCGGGGATGATTTCTATGATGCGGTAATTGAACTCTTTGGGCAGTTCCTTCATACCCATTTTTTTCATTACCGGCGCAAGTTTCATTTTGCGGAAAGCCTCGTCGAACTGTTTCGGCGTATCTTTCCTGCTGTAGACTTTTGCCGTGCCGAAAGCCTGAACGCCCTTGTAGGAGATATAATTTTCCGCCGAATTATAGGGTGCGGCAATAGAGAACGAGACCTTCTTATTGTGCTTCAGGTTTTCAAACTTGGCTCCGCCTTCGGACAGTATAAGAAAATTCATACCATGGGGGCGGTACTCGAGCGCGGTTGAACGGGGAGTATTGTCCTTGCAGGTGCTCAGGTGCAGAACATGCTGCGAGGCTGTGAATTTTTTGAATTCTTTTTCAAAAGCTGCCACGGTTTTAAACTTTTTGAGCTTTATGCCCTGAGCCTTGAACAGATATTCCATGGGCGGGGGCAGGGGCGTCTGTCTGATCTTTGCCATAACAATCTCCTTATATAAATGTTTCCCTTATATCCTTGCTTACACATTAGTAATATAGAACACTGCCGCATTCAAGAACTATTGTTTTTTGCAAACGAGTACGCATATTGAAACGGAAGAACTGCGCAGTATCGATCAGCCAACTACCACGGCCGCAGGTACATGGTCTGGGTCCGGTGTTCAAGCTCGGCCCATTTCTTTTTGTAGGGCACGGCCATGCCCAGATCATAGAGCTCTGCCTGTTCACGACAGAGCCATTCAAGCATGTTAAGCTGCAGCACATTGCCGAGAGAGAGGGCCCGGTACCGGTCATCAAAGCTGAACTGCAGGCCGCGGAACCTTCCGTGCACGCAGGCGCCGTGCAGATAGCCGATCTGCTGGCCGTCGAGCTCGGCCACAATTACGCGCAGCAGCCCTGCCGGGCCGATGCGTTTAAACATATGCCGGTAAAAGTCCCTCATGGGCGGCTGGTCAGCGCCTTCACCGCTGTGCCCTTTCCAGCTGCGGCTTTCTATGGCGAGAAGCTCCGTGTAAAAGCCTGTCAGGGTATCTGCCGGGAGCCGGTCGATACAGCGGAACTTAACCCCTGCATCTGCAACCAGCTTAGCAGCCCTTCGCATATTGACCCTGAATTTGGATGATCGCCGGGAGAGAAACCCGTCCATGCCGCCCTGCAAAGAAGCCACGCAGCGGCTGACCGGATTGAGCAGAAAGGCCTGGTGTGTTGTTGCGGTCTCGCGGGCAACGGCGTCAAGAAAACCTCTGTCATTGGGCAGGCCGTACAGGATAAGATGAACCTGGCGCAGGCTTTCGCGGCAGATACTGCCAAGCATCCGGGGGGACTGCCCGCCCACAAGGGCTGTGGCAAAACCCCACATGGAATCCATGGACGAAAACAGCGTCTTTTCTGCTGAGGGCCGGCCTTGAGCAAGCACGACAAAGCTTTCCTGCTCATGCCAGATATGCAGCGGCGCCAGAGGGGTAAAAGAAGCATGAAAGGACAGAATCCAGTCGGTGCGGCTGCAATAGGGGTCAATACCGGCAAATGCCGCCACCGCCCGGTTATAGGTCTGCGCCTGCTGCTGAAATTCGGAACTATCAAGCTGCTGCATATCAGACCAGTCTGCCGTCAGCGCACCAGGGTTTGTCAGGAAACTTTTTTCAGATTTTCAATATCCTCGAGCCTGCCAACCACGAGCATGGTATCGCTGTCTTTGATGGTGTAGTCTGCCGGCGGAACAACGATAAGATTTTCCGGCACCAGCTCCTTGATGGCAAGCACCTGAACATTGTATTTCTTGCGGATATCCAGCTCCCGCAGCGATTTATGCATAAACTCTTCAGGCGGGGCAAGCTGCACGATGCTGTAGTCGGGCCCGAGGCTCAGGGTGTCGATGACATTGGGGTTTGCCAGCTGTTCGGCAATCTTGGCGGCCACATCGCGCTCGGGGAAAATCACTTCAGTGGCGCCGATGATATGCAGAATCTTCCCGTGGTCTTCGGTGATTGCCTTCACGATGATGTTTCTGACCTTGAGCTCCTTGAGATACAGCGTGATCAGGATGCTCATGTCGATCTTATCGCCGACGCTGACGATAACGGCATCCATGTCCTGAACGCCGATCTGCTCCAGCACCTCCTTATTGGTGGCATCGGCAATCACGACTTTTTCAACATAGGGCTTCATGCGCTCGACCTGGACTTCATCCATGTCAATGCCCAGCACCTCAAGCCCCCGCTGGGCAAGATACCGTGCGGTGAAATGGCCAAAGCTCCCGAGTCCGATTACTGCAAAATTTCTCATTTTTTGCTCTCCTGCACTGTTAAGAGAATTCCCTGCGTAGTGGCTGAACCGCGCCCCTGCACTATGGGTTTGTTGGGTTCGCCCTTATTTACATGTTTTTTAAAAGTATTTATTTTGGTTGGGTTGAGGCACGAAACCCAACAGTTTTTTTCGGGCTTAACCCAACCTGCAAAAAAACAGCTTTTCATACGGACACTGCTTACCCCATCATTTCAATTATACGGTGCTCTGTTGATGTATCTAACAGCCTACAGCCTGACAGCCCTTTACCCTATCAATATGTTCTCTTCTTCCGGATAGCGGAATGCCTTTTTTTTGCCGGCCCCTGCAAGCTCGATGGCCAGCGTCAGGGGCCCTACGCGGCCGATATACATGAGCAGAATCAGAATGATGCGGCCCGGGTCTTTTATTGACGCTGTGATGCCGGTGCTTAAGCCCACGGTGCCGAATGCCGATGTCGCCTCAAACAAAAACTCAAGAAATCTCCCTTTTGTCGCGGCATGGGGCGTTTGCCCCACTTCAAACAACAAAAGAAAAAGGGTGGCGGCCAGAATGAGCACGCCTGAACATGCGGCAATCGACACGGCACGCGACATGATATCCTGCGAAATGCGGCGTCCCATAAGGTTTATATCTTCCTGATCGCGGAATTTCGCTGCAACCAGGGCCAGCAGCATGGTAAAGGTGGTTGTCTTCACACCGCCGCCGGTGGAAGCGGGTGAGGCGCCGATAAACATAAGAAAAAGGGTGACGACCAGTGTCGCATCGGTAAGCTGGCCAAAGTCAACCGTATTAAAGCCGCAGGTGCGGGGGGTAATCGACTGAAACAGCGATACGAGGATTTTGGCTTTCCACGACAGTGGTTCAAGCACATTGAACCATTCAAACAGCATAAAAACAATGGCGCCGCCGAGTATGAGCCACAATGTTGTTCGGAGCACCAGGAGAGAGTGAAAATTAAATGCCGATTTTTTTCCCTGTATGCGGCTGCGCAGGGTGCGGTAGACATCGAAAATGACAATAAAGCCAAGGCCGCCCATCACCAGCAATACCGATATCGTAAGGTTCAGGATCGTGTTGTTCTGATACCTCATAAAGCTGTCGGAAAACAGCGAAAAGCCGGCATTGCAGAAGGCCGACACAGAATGAAAAATCGCAAGATATGCCGCATGGGAAAGCGGGTAATCCCCGGCAAAAACATTAAACAGAAAAACAGCGCCGATTGCCTCGATAAAAAGTGTAACGCCGAAAACCGACAGCAGCAGCGCCCCCATGTCTTTTACGGGGTGCTGGCTCAGGCTCTGCAGAACCACCTCACGATTCCGGATAGAAAGGCGGTGCGACAGCAGATACACAAAAAATGTCGAAAAAGTCATGATCCCGAGGCCTCCGGCCTGTATAAGGCCGAGCACCACAAGCTGGCCGAACACGGTCAGGCGCGTGCCGATGTCAAAAACCACAAGGCCGGTGACACAGGTGGCAGAGGTCGTGGTGAAAAGCGCTTCGATAAATCCCACAGGCTTGCCCACAGAGGAAATAGGCAGCATAAGAAGGCCTGCGCCGAAAAGAATAATGGCGGCAAAGCTCAGCAGGATGAGCTGCGATGGTCTGATTTTCCACTTCATAAAAAATTTCAGCTCATAAAAAAAGTCATTCCGAAAACGGAATGACAAAAAAAGTATAGTGCAGTCTGTGCAGGAGCGCAACAGATTTTTATTCTGAAATTTTATTCAATATAGCCGAGCTGCTCCAGCTGGCGGCGTATGGCCTGATGGCTGTCTGCGGCGGCAAAGACATTGTATTTCTTGAAGTTTACAAACACCTGCTCTCCCACCCGCCATATATATTTTGAAAACTCCAGGGCCGTAAGGCTGAAATCCGTGAGCTGCAGATCAACCTCGGTAACGCTGCCCTTGTAGCGTATGCCGGTGACCACGGCAGGGATGGCATGGGGGCCTTCGGCGACGTGCTGCAGGCCGATATCTTCAGGCCGTACCAGCAGAACAATGTCACCCGACGGAGCATCATAGCCTGCGGGCCTGTGAAGCCGGGCCTGCGTGCCGTGCACAAAGATGGCGTCGCCGTCAAGATGCGCGTCGAGGATATTGATATTGCCGATAAAGCTTGCGACAAATTTATTGGAAGGCTCCTCATAGACGTCTCGCGCAGCGCCGATCTGCTCTACGCGGCCCTTGTTGATGACGATGATCTTGTCGGAAATCTCCATGGCTTCGTTCTGGTCGTGGGTGACGAAAATGCTTGTCACATTAAGCTTGTCATGCATGTTGCGCAGCCACCCCACAAGGCTTTCTCGCACCTTCAGGTCCAGAGCGGCAAAAGGCTCATCCAGAAGCAGCATGGCCGGCTCGGCGGCAAGGGCGCGGGCAAGGGCAACGCGCTGGCGCTGGCCGCCCGAAAGCTGGGAAGGGTAGTGCCCGGCATAGCCGCGCATCTTTACAAGATCGATGAGGTTGCCGACCCGGTCGGCAATCTCCTTTTTACTTTTCTTCTGCACATTCAGGGCGAAGGCGATATTCTGCTCAGCGGTCATGTGCTTAAACAGGGCATAATGCTGAAACACAAAGCCTACGCGCCGCTGCCGGGCTGACATGGCGTTCATGTTGACGCCGTTGAAGATGACCGCGCCCGTGTCAGGCGTCTCAAGCCCTGCTATGACCCGCAGCAGCGTGCTCT